>DATNCK010000225.1:0-5597 GCA_035571575.1 Steroidobacteraceae bacterium
TTTCACCACAGAATCCGGTCGGGTCGCAGAATCCGGCAAGCGCTTGCATACTGGGCTCGAGAAACTTGATAAGAGCAGGAGGGAGTCGTGATCGAGACCAAAGCGGTGCCGTTTGCACTGAGCCTGGCGGCAGCCACGGCATTGATGTTGAGTGGCTGCGGGCAGGCCGGGAAAGACACTGCGCAGCAGCTGGCCGCGCTGCAGTCGCAGGTCGCCGCACTTCAACAGCGCGCACAGCGTTCCGAGGACTACGTGGCGCTGGTCAACCTGCAGGCGGCCTATGGCTACTACGTGGACAAGTCACGCTGGGACGATGCGGCCGACCTGTTTGCGGCCGATGCCACGCTGGAGATTGCCGGGCGCGGTCTGTTCGTTGGTCAGCAGCACATCCGCACCTACCTGCATCAGCTGGGCGAGTTGGAATACGGCCGGCTGTTCAATCACATGCAGCTGCAGCCGGTGGTGAACGTCGCCGCGGATGGTCACAGTGCCAAGGCGCGCTGGCGCTCGCTGATGCAGGTGGGGCATCTCGGCAAGGAGGCGCGCTGGGGTGAGGCCACTTATGAGAATGAGTATGTGAAGGATGGGGAGGTATGGAAGATCTCCAAGCTGCATTCCTTCATCACCTTCTACGTGGAGTTCGATCGGGGCTGGAACAAGGGCGCGGTGGCGCTGCCCAAGCACCTGGAAGGCCTGGAGCCCGACAAGGAAACCACCGTGAAATACGGCGCCTTCCCCGAGGTGTTCGTGCCGCCTTATCACTACCGCAATCCGGTCACCGGGAAATGAACATGAAGCGACACATCATTTTTATGCTGGCTGGCGCGGTTCTGCCCCTGATGCGGAGCCTTGCGGCCGAGGCGCCCGCAACGGCCACGCCCAATTGCGATCGCAGCTGCCTGTACGGGGTGCTCGACACCTATCTCACGGCACTCAAGGCGCGCGACACGCGCAAGGTGGCATGGGCCGCGCACGTACGGAACACGGAGAACAATGTCGAGCTGAGAATCGGCGACGGACTGTGGGGTACGCTCACGGCGCTGGACAGTTATGAGATGCGCTTTGCAGATCCGCAGACCGGTCAGGTCGCCATTTTCGGCGTGGTGCAGGAAACCAGCGAGCGCTCTCCCTATGCCATGCGGCTGAAGGTGGTGAACCGCACGGTGGCCGAAGTGGAGACCATCGTGGTGCGGCCTTCGGACGCCGGCATTCCCTTTGTCACCGCCGACATCAAACCGCTGCCCGTGTGGAGCGAGATGCTGCCGCCGGCGCTGCGTTCGTCGCGACAGAGGATGATCGATCTGGCCAATGGCTATTTCGATACGCTGCAGCTCAACGATGGCACCTTGCACACCGAGTTTGCAGATGACTGCAACCGGCGTGAGGATGGCATGCAGTCCACCAACAATGTACAGGCCGTGCTCGATCCCATCTCGAAGTTCGGCTGTGCGGACCAGTTCCGTCTCGGGCAATATCGCTACGATGATCGCCTGCGCGATCGGCGTTTCCTGGCAGTGGATGAGGAACGTGGCATCGTGCTGGCCGGCGGCTTCATCGACCATGAAGGCCGGCTGGGTGAGTTCAAGCTCACCGATGGCACCACGAAGACACCGATCTTCCGCCGGCCGCATTCGTTCGTGCTGCTGGAGGCGTTCAAGATTCGCGCCGGCAAGATCCAGCAGGTCGAGGCTGCATTCATCACTGTTCCGTACAACATGCCCTCGCCCTGGATGAGGTAGCCCACGGCCTGGAGACTTGGGGCGGCCGGGGCCGTCCCGCGGCCATGAGCCGAACGGGCCAACCATGCCCTGTTGGCCGCTGCGCAGATTTCCGCGAGCAGACCCGACCATGCAGCATCAAGGTTGCGTTCGGGAGTTCATCCATGTCTGTGCTGTTGCATAACCAGGTTACACAAAGCGCCCACCGGCGACCCGAGGCTACGGCGCTGGTCTGGAACGGTGCGCGGATGACCTATGGCGAACTCGACGGGGCGAGCAGTCAGCTGGCGCAGTTGCTGGTCGATGCCGGTTGCAGGTGCGGCGATCGTGTAGGCGTGCTCATGACCAAGCGGCCACAGGCGCTGCTCGCCATGCTTGGTGCCTTGAAGGCGGGCGCCGTTCACGTGCCGCTGGATCCTGTGGACGCGGACGCGCGGCTGGCACCCATGCTCGCTGCAGCCGATTGCCGCTTCATCCTGGCGGCAGGACATGTGGGGCGCCTGCTGGAAGAAGCGTTGGCCGCGGCACAGCTGCCGCAGCCGCCATTGCTGGGATGGCTGGACAGCAACGCCGCGGGCGCGACCGCGCTGCCCCTGCTGTTCGAGCTGAGCGACCTTGCCGCGTTTCCCGCCACGCCGCCCATCCTCGTTCGCGAGCCGGAGCTGGCGCAGATCCTGTTCACGGCTGGCACCACCGCAGCTCCCAAGGCCGTGATGATGACTCATGCGGGCGTATGGGAATTCGTCGCCTGGGCGCGTGCGCAATTCGGCATTGACGGCACCGACCGGATTTCGCAGCACTCGCCGTTGCGCTGTGATGCTGCCCTGTTCGATGTCTTTGGCGCATTGTCTGCCGGCGCGCAGTTGCACCTGGTTCCAAGCGAACTGAACCTGCTGCCGCACCGGTTGACCCAGTTCATCCGTGAGCATCGGCTCACTCAGTGGCTGTCGGTGCCTTCGGTGCTCACCCAGTGGGAGAAATTCGACGCGTTGCGGCAGAATGACTTCCCCTCTCTGCGCCGCCTGCTGTTCACCGGCGAGGCCATTCCCACGCCGACCCTGATGTACCTGATGCGCCGGCTCCCGCATGTGCAGTTCACCAACCTGTACGGCACCGCGGAAACCTCGATTGCCAGCGGCTTCCATACTTTGGCGCGTCCGCCGCGTGATGAGTACGAGGCGGTGCCACTCGGTGCAGCCCGTGCCGGACAGCAATTGCACCTGCTTGACGAGCATCTGGCGCCAGTGGCTGACGGCGATATCGGCAACCTGTACATCGGCGGAGGTGGCCTGAGTCCGGGTTACTGGCGTGACGCGCGCAGCTCACTGGCCACATTCGTTGAAATCGCGCCGGGCCAAGGCAGGGTGGAGCGGCTGTGCCGCACCGGCGACCGGGCGCGGCGCGGCGCCGATGGCCAATATTATTTCTGCGGCCGCAGTGAAGCGACGATCCGCACCAAGGGTCAGTTGATAGACCCGGCGATGATAGAACGCGTGCTGCACACACTGCCTGAGCTGCTCGACGCCGCGATAGTGGGGATTCCTTCCAGCGGTTTTGGAGGCGCCATGTTGTGCTGCGCCTATGTGCCCTCGCCGGGTGCGGAGCCGCGACTGGAATATCTGCGTGCTGCACTCGCGGAACGGGTGCCAACTCATATGCTGCCCGTGGGATGGATGCGCTACGAGAAACTGCCTCGTACGCCGGGCGGAAAGTTGGATCGCGCGCTGCTCGCTGAACGCTTCCGCCGCTCAGGTTCTGCGTCGCCGATGCCGGAACGATGGGCTGCGCCGGCAATGGCCTCGCGCGCGACCGGTTGATCTCCTGACGCATGTGCAGGTGCTGACAGGCGCTGTAAACCGGCCGGGTCGGCAGGAAACCGGGCATGAGCCGATCGGACTAGGGCAGAGCCTGGCCGCCCAGTACGCAGACCGCGCGAGCGCACTGATCATGCAGGTGACCGGATCGCACCCGATCCGCATTCTTGTGAGGTCTTTCATGCAGAGCGCCGCCCGCGATGCGCAATATTGACGGCATCTCCTATCCGCGCAATGCAGTCGGTGCATCGCTGTGGCCGCTGGGGGTGGTGGCGGTGGCGGTGCTCCTGGGTGCACTGGCGGCGGTGACCGGATCCGCGGCTGGCAGTCGCGCGCTCTACTACATCGGCTTGCCGGCGCTGGCGCTGCTGGGGCTGGCTATCGCAGCGACGCGCGCCGAGCCGCTGCGGTTCCTGTTTCTGGCGCTGATTGCCGTGCTGCCAATGGCCAATTTTGCGATTCCACCGGGACGCCTGCGCCTGACCGCGTTCGACGTCGCCACCGTCGCACTCACCCTGGGCTTCCTGCTGCGCAACATGTTTGCGACGTCCGATGTGGATACGCGGGTGTTTCCGGCGCGATCGCTGGCCCTCATCTGGCTGCTGCTGCTTCCTTGCGCCATCCTCGCGCGCTATCCGGTGCAGTCCACGCTGGCTCTGGCGCTGCTGTTCTGTGCCTACGTGTTCTTCCTGTTCCTGCTGCAGGAACTGCGACGGGCCGGTGGCCCGGAGCGCGTGTTCGGCCTGCTGTGCGTCGCCGTCATCATCGTCGTGGCCGGCCTGTGCTTGGATCACTACCTGCACGTGAATCTGAGCTTCGGCAGCGTCAACCCGAACCAGGTGTCACGAACCGCCGACGGAACGACCATCTGGAGGGCGGGCGGATTCTTCCAGGATCCGCAGAAGGCCGGCGGTTTCCTGGCTGCGTCGATGGGATTCCTGCTGGTGCTGGGTATTCGCGGCCGATTTCGCGGTACCTGGCTGCAGACATTGCTGTGGATCGCGCTCTTGGCCGGAGTGCCTGGCCTGATGATGACCGTGTCACGCGCGGCGATGCTGTCCTTTGTGGTTGTGTCCGCCATGGCGCTGCTGCTGTTGAGCAACTGGCCAGCCATGCTGCGAATGCTGGGAATCGGCGCCATGGTGGTGGTCATGACGCTGGTGTTTCTCACTCCGGATCTGCTGGTATCGATGCTGCCGGATCAATTGGCTGCGCGCATGGGTGACCAGCAGGCGGACTGGGAGTTTCGCAAGACCATCTGGTTCGACACCTGGGACATGTTCGCCAACCAGCCGTTGACGGGCATCGGGTTCGGCGCGTTCCAGCACTATCTGCTCGACACACGTCCCATGGTGTTCAGTTACTACGGCATCGGCGAGAGCACCGGCACGATCTATGTGCCCGATCAGCCGGAGAGCGGCTATTTCAAGATCCTTTATGAAGGCGGGATCCTGGGATCCTTGGCCGCATTGATATTGATCGTGGAAACGCTGCGCCGCGCTGGCGCGGGAATGCTGCTGCACAAGACACACCCGCATGCCCGTACCGAGATTGCCGCGGCACTGGCGGGTCTCATCGCGCTCAGCTTCACCTTCGCTGCGCAGTTCACCCTGGGCGATGCCCGGATACTGGTGCTGCTGCTCATCATGATGGCAGTGATCTGGCGGCACACCTTGCCGGATGCGGCGGAAGCGGCGGCGCGCTGATGCTGCAGCCAGAATACGGAATGGAAGAGGCGGCGCCACGCAAGATGCTCGGCCGCGCGTCACTGGCCGGCGGCGGAACCATCTACCAGCAGGGCATTTCGTTTCTGATGGGAATGATCGTGGCCCGCGTCGTCGGGGCGGCCCATTACGGCGTCTACAACCTGGCGCGCAACCTCACCGACGTCATGCTGATCATGACGCGGCTTGGACTGGAGAACGGCCTGCAGCGCTATCTGGGAGAGACCAGCGACGGGGCCGATCGCACCCACCGTCTGGTCGTATTGCGGCAGTTGCGCATCATCGCCGCCGTGGTGGCTCTGGTTCCCGGCATCGTGATCGGTCTGGGGGTGGGGCAGGTG
>DATNCK010000226.1:0-3847 GCA_035571575.1 Steroidobacteraceae bacterium
CATCACCACCCCGGTCAGCACGGCGACCCCAGAAAGCGTGATGAACCCGACACCCGCCGTAATGGACAGCGGTATCCCGCGCAGCACCAGCGACAACACGCCACCCGTCAGCGCCAATGGCACACCGCTGAACACCAGCACCGCGTCCAGGGGTGAGCCGAAGGTCAGGACCAACAGCAGGAGAATCATCAGCAGCGTCAGCGGAACGAGCACTGCCAGTCGTTGCGCCGCCGACTGCAGCTGCTCGAACGTGCCACCATAACCCACGTAGTAGCCAGGCGGCAGTTTCAGGTCACGAGCCAGGCGCAACTGCACATCCTTCACGAAGCTTCCGAGGTCACGCCCACTGGTATTGGCGGAGACGACCACACGTCGCTTGCCATTTTCCCGACTGACCTGATTGGCGCCGCTGGCCAGCTGTACGTCCGCCAGCTCGACCAGAGGAACGAAAGCTCCACCCGGTATTGCGATGGGCAGGCGCTCCAACTCAGTACTGCTGGTGCGCAGATGCTCCGGCAGTCGCACCACGACATCGAAGCGCGCGTCCCCTTCGAAGATCTGTCCCACTACCGTGCCGCCGACAGCGGTCGCTATGGTTTGCTGCAGACTTGCCTGCGGCAGGCCAAAACGCGCCAGCGCCTCCAGTCGCGGGGTGATCGTCAATGTGGGCAGCCCACCAATGGGCTCAGCCTTCACGCCTTCGGCCCCCGGCACTGCGCGGATGAGCAGCGCGGCGCGGCGCGAGAGCTGTTCGAGCTTCTCGAAATCGTCGCCATAGATCTTCACGGCCAGCGCGGCACGCACTCCGGCGATGAGCTCGTTGAAACGCATCTCGATGGGCTGGCTGAACTCGTACAGCATGCCGGGAACGGTGGCCAGCGTGGCGTCGATCTCCCCGAGCAGCTGCGCCTTGCTCTTGTAGGGGTCCGGCCACTGCTGGCGCGGTTTCAGGATGAAAAAAGTATCCGTCTCGCTGGGCGACATCGGATCCGTCGCCGCATCATTGGTGCCCGTGCGCGAATAGACGAGTTTGAGTTCCGCGTGTTTCTGCAGGGCCGCGTGCACACCTTCCTGCATCGAGACGGCCTGCTCCAGTCCGATGCCGGGGATGCGAGCCACAAGGATCACCACATCGCCTTCATCCAGCTGCGGGATGAACTCCGTACCCATGCGGGTCGCAAGAAATCCGCAACCCAACACGAGCAGCACCGCGCAGAGCACAATCGGAATCCGTCGGCGCATGGCGAAGGCGAAGACCGGAACGTAGAGGCGCCGCGCACTGCGTACCAGAATATTTTCCTTCTCCTCCACCTTGCCGCGCAGGAACAACGCCACGGCGGCCGGCACGAAGGTCAGCGACAGCAGCAGCGCGGCGAGCAGCGCGAGGATCACGGTGAGCGCCATGGGCCGGAACATCTTGCCTTCCACGCCCGTGAGCGCGAGCAGCGGCAGGTTGACCAGGATCACCACCAGCACGCTGACAAGGCTGGGGGTGAAGACCTCGCGTGCACCGGCATGCGTTTCGTGCCAGCGCTCTTCCGCAGTCAGGAGACGCCCGAGATGGCGCTGCCGCTCCGCCAGGCGCCGAATGCAGTTCTCCACGATGATCACCGCACCGTCCACGATCAGTCCAAAGTCGAGGGCGCCCAGGCTCATCAGATTGGCGCTCACCTTGGTCTGCACCATGCTTGTCACCAGCATCAGCATGGACAGCGGGATCACCATGGCCGTCAATAGCGCCGCGCGCACATTGCCCAGCATCAGCAGCAGCACCGCCAGCACCAGGACGGCGCCTTCGAGCAGGTTCTTCTGCACGGTCGCGATAGTGCGATTCACCAGGTCGGTGCGGTCGTACACTGTGGTTGCGTGCACGCCGGGCGGCAGACTCTTGCTGATCTCGGCGAGCCGGTGGCTTACCGCCAGACTTACGGAGCGGCTGTTTTCGCCGACCCGCATGTAGGCCGTACTGAGCACGGTCTGCCTGGTGCCGAGCACGGCGGCGCCGGTACGCAGCGGTCGACCCTGCGCCACATCGGCCACGTCGCCAATGCGCACTGGCACACCATTGCGGCTGGCCACCACGACGTTGCGCAGGTCTGGGATGCCCTTGAGCTGTCCGGGCACACGCACAAGGTTCTGCTCGCCGTTGGTTTCGATATAGCCGGCGCCGACATTGCCATTGTTGGCCTGCAATGCGTTTTCGATGTCGCTGAGCGTCAATCCATACGACAGCAGTCGCGCGGGATCGGGCAGCACATGGAACTGCCTGGCGTAACCGCCAATGCTGTCCACTTCGGACACACCCGGCACCTGCCGCAACAGCGGCCGGATGGTCCAGTCCTGGATGGTGCGCAGGTCGGTAGCATCGTAGGGGGTGCCGTCGGACTTGCGCGCGTCCGGCTCGGCTTCCAGGACGTACATCAGGATCTCGCCCAGGCCTGTGGCGGCCGGCCCCATTTCCAGATCCACGCCGGAGGGAAGACTTTCACGGACGCTCTGCAGACGTTCATTCACCAGCTGCCGCGCGAAATACAGATCGGTGCCATCCTCGAAGACGGCGGTGACCTGCGCGAGTCCGTACTTGGAAATGGACCGGAACTCATGCAGTCCCGGAATGCCCCCCATCTCCGACTCGATCGGAAAGGTGATGCGGCTTTCGGTCTCCAGCGGTGTGTACCCCGGTGCCCGTGCATTGATCTGCACCTGGACATTGGTGATGTCCGGCACCGCATCGATGGGCAGGTGCTGATAGTTCCAGATGCCCAGCGCGCCGATGGCGGCTGCAAGGAAGAACACAATCCAGCGTCGGGCGATGGAGGCGTGAAGCAATGCGTCGATCATGGCGTCAGTCTTCCGCCGCTTCGCTCTTGCGAAGCTCGGCTTTGATCACATAGCTGTTGGCCGAGGCATAGACATCGCCCACCGCCACCCCCTGCAGCACCTCGGTGCGCTCGCCATCGGTCTTTCCCAATGCGACACGATGGGCGGAAAAATTGCCGCCTGCCTGCACGAACACCACCGGCCGATCCTCGATCATCTGGATGGCGCTGGATTGGACAGCCAGCGCTGCCTCGTGCTGGGCAAGTGTGACCTCACCGGTCACGTACAGACCCGGAGCCCAGCGATGCTCCGGATTCGGCACCTCGACGCGCGCCGTCAGCGCCTGGTTGCTGTTGCCGAAGGGGCCCACGTAGGTCACCCTGCCTTGCGCCGAGAACTCTGCGACCGGTGACTTCACCTGCACCGACTGTCCCACCCTCACCTTCGCCACATCGCGCGCAAACAGCGACAGCTCCACCCAGACGGTGGAGAGATCCATCACCACGAACAGCGGCTTGTCACCGGTCTGCTCTCCCGCATTGGCATTGCGTGAGGAGATGACGCCGGAAATCGGCGAGCGCACGGCGTACACCTGCAGACTCTCATTGCTCTCCACATTGGCCAGCACATCGCCCTGCTTCACGGCATCCCCAAGCTTGCGTTCGACGCTGCGGATCACGCCGGGAAAGCGCGCTGCAACCTCGCGCACATGTTCGGCATTCGGCGCCACCACGCCGTACAGCGGCAGTACTTCACGGATCTGTGCCGGACCTGCGGTCGCGACACCGATGCCAGCGGTCTTGAGCTGTTCGGCACTCAATGCCACCCGGGTGGCGGATGCTTCCTGCGGTGCAGTGGCCGCATCGCCTGCCGCGGGCTTGCCACCGCCACAGGCCGTTAACAGAAGTGAAGCCGCGAGCAGAACGAGAAATGGTTTGGGTTGCATGAGTGTTCTCGCAAATTCGGTTCAGGGGGCGAGTGGCGCGTTGGTGAGGCGCTCGATCTCGGCAATCAGCAGTTGCGCCTG
>DATNCK010000227.1:0-10292 GCA_035571575.1 Steroidobacteraceae bacterium
GCGAACCATCGGTACTGCCGTTGTCGGCCACGATGATCTCACCGCTGATACCGCGGGATGTCAGAAATCCCCGCGCTTTGCGCACGCAAATTTCAAGGGTCTCCGCCTCATTGAGGCAGGGCATCAGGATGGTGAGTTCCAGAGACATGGCAGAGGTCTAATCTACGCGGGCAGACAGCGCTCCGCCATGTATCCGAAGTTCGCGGTCAGAACTTCCAGGTCACGCCGATGCTGACCATCGAGTTGGTGAAGTCGTAGCCGGCATTGTTGCCCGCCGGCAGGCGGGTCCACTCGAAGTTGAGGCCGGCGCCGTTGCGCAGGTCGAGATCGCCACCGATGCCCAATGACAGCCCATTGTCGCGTGTCTCGCCCTCACCGAAGTTGCGTCTCAGATTGACGCCTGCGACACCGCCCACCGCGTACAGCGAGAACTGTCTTGAAAGCGGCAGCGAACCCTTTAGGTAGGCGCCGTAGAAGGATCTCACCTCCGCGTGGAAGCCGCCATCGGAGTAGCCACCCAGTCCGGTGCCGGCGCGGCCCTCGATGGCGAGATTCGGCGCGAGTGGCACGCCAATGCGCAGCACTCCAAGTGCCGGCGTCAGGCTGTCGATACCCTCTTCGTTGTAGTCGAGCAAGCCCAGGTTCATGCCCACGTAGGGGCGTGAGTAGTCGTCATCATCGCGACGGCCATAGCCCCGGTCGTAGTGACCTGCGGCCATCACCGAAGCTGCCATGGAAAGACCAGTCGCCAGCAACAGAACCTTCGCACTGCGTTTCACGTTAATGACCTCATACCGTCGCTGGATATGCGACGCTGGCAGTGTCACTGTCATCCTGTGAACCATCGCTGAACGATTCCCGCTTGCAACGCCCTGCAGAGTTAAGGAAAGTTAAGAAAGAAGCCGGGGAGCATCGCCATGAAGCCTGTGATTTGGGGAGTGCTGAGCACCGCACGCATCGGTGTGATCAAGGTGATTCCCGCCATGCTGCGCAGCCCCCTGGTTCAAGTGAGAGGCATTGCATCGCGCAACCTGAGTGCGGCTGAGGCCACCGCACGACGCCTGGGAATCCCCAGGGCCTACGAGAGCTACGAAGCGCTGATCGCCGATCCTGAGATCGAGGCGATCTACAACCCCCTACCCAATCATCTGCATGTACCGCTGACGCTGGCGGCGGCGCGCGCTGGCAAGCATGTGTTGTGCGAGAAACCGATTGCACTGTCTGCCGGGGAGGCACGCCTGCTGCAGGAGGTAGCAGGAAAAGTGCGTGTCGCCGAAGCGTTCATGGTGCGCCATCATCCGCAGTGGGAACGCGTACGTGCGCTGCTGAACGCAGACCGCATCGGTTCGCTTCGTTTTGTGCAGGCAGCCTTCTCCTATTTCAATGACAACCCTGCAGATATCCGCAATCAGCTGGATATCGGCGGTGGCGCGCTATATGACATTGGCTGCTATCCCATAGTCGCGGGCAGATTCATCTTCGATGCCGAGCCACTGCGCGTCATGGCGCTGGTGGACCGGGACCCGGCGCTGCGCATTGACCGCACCACCAGCGGTCTGCTGGATTTCGGCGGGGGGCGACAGCTGGCGTTCACTGTCAGCACGCAGACCTGTTCGCATCAGCGCGTCACGGTGCTGGGCACGCGCGGGCGTATCGAAGTAGAAATTCCCTTCAACGCGCCACAGGGAGCGATCAGCCGGATCCGCATCGATGACAGCGGCGCACCGGACGGCAGCGGCATCACGATGGAAACGTTGTCCGAGGCTGACCAGTATCGGCGATTGGTGGAGAATTTCTCGCGCACGGTGCGTGGCGAACCGGCCCCATACTGGGGACTCGACGACGCCATTGCGCAGATGAAGGTGATCGATGCACTGTGGCGCTCCGAACGCAGCGGCACGTGGGAAGCGCCATACTAATGTCCCGGAAGCATCGCGGGCGCTGTTGATCTTGCGGCGCCTAATTGCGCCGCCTGAAGAATCTCAGCACCAGCCAGCCGAAAAACGCGAGGCCCGCGGCATAGCCTGCCTTGTAGGCCCAGGAGTCCTGCGCCTTTTCCTGAAACTCGGTCGTCAATTCGCCCTGCCCCGCCGTGACACGCATGGCCAGGGGCTGCATGCCCTGTGCCCGCTGCACCGAGATTGCCAACGGTGCATCGGACTTCCCGGGCGCAGAGAGATGTGTCACGACACGGCCCACCAGCACACGGCCCTTGCCTGCGTTGACGGATTCGTATGCCGCGTACAGATCTGCGCCCATCAAGCGCATGAGTTCCCCGGGCTCGCGATGCCCGGCCACCTCTTCCAATCGTTGCGCAATCGTGCCAGCGGATTTCATGGAATCCATGTCACGGGCATGGAAGTTGGCGTAGAACGAATTCAACGGCGTCATCACGCCTTCGAAGGATTGCTGGATATCCATCTGACCCGAGTCGTCATCGCCGGGCGCGAGCGCGACGAGGTCGTAAACCAGCCAGACTCCTTTGTCGGCCGCAAAGCCGGGCGGCATGAGGAATGACAGGCTGGATTTCTGCCCCGGCGCCAGCGGAGCAATGATGGTACCGCCGGCCAACGAGCCTGCGACCGTGGCGAAAGAAGCCAGGAAAAGAGCCGCGACGACGGCCGTCCGTTGCAATGTGCGTTGAATCTGCATCGGGCGATTGTGCCTCGCCAGGATGCAAGGATTCGGCGGCACGCGTCACCAATTGTGGCCGGGAAATGCCTCGCACCGCGCCGGCAATTGACATGTGACTCTTTGGTCACATATATTCCTTGCCCATGGATAGCGAGGACAGCATCTTCAAGGCCCTGGGTGATTCCACCCGGCGCTTTCTGCTCGATCTGCTGTTCAAGCAGGACGGGCAGACACTGAGCGAACTGGAAGCGCGGCTGACCATGTCGCGCTTCGGCGTAATGAAGCATCTGAAGGTGCTCGAAAACGCCGGTCTCGTCCTCACGCGGCGGCAGGGGCGCGAGAAGTTTCACTACCTCAACGCCGTGCCCATACGCCTGATTCACGATCGCTGGATCGACAAATACCGCGAGCGCGAAGTGTCCGCGCTGGCAGACCTGAAGGCTTCACTGGAGAGCAGGAAATGGGCAGCAAAGAAAAGAGCGTGATCAACATCCATGAGATCTACATCAAGGCCCCGGCCGCGACGATCTGGGAGGCGATCACCTCTCCCGAGTGGAGCGAGCGTTACGGGTATCGCGGCATCTATGAATACGACATGCGGCCCGGCGGCAAATTTCGCGTCAAGGCCAACGAAGGCATGCGCAAGTTCGGCCTGCCGGAAACCATCATCGATGGCGAAGTCATCGAATGCAGCCCGCCGACAAAGCTGGTGCAGACGTATCGCTTCCTGTTCGAGGAACAGCAGCGCAAGGAAGGTTTCTCAACGATCACTTTCGAGATCGAAGATACCGGTCAGGGGTTCTGCCGCCTTACGGTGACGCACGATGTCACAGGCCAGCCCAGCATGGGCGCGGCCACCACCAACCGCTTCAACACCCGCGGCGGCGGTGGCTGGAACTGGATACTCAGCGATCTGAAGAGCCTGCTGGAGACGGGCAAGAATCTGGCGTAGCCGACACCTGGACTGGCGCTGCTTCGGGTCAGTCCGCCGCGGCGCCGCCATCGACCGACAACGAGTGTCCGGTGATGTAGCCGGACTTTGACAGGGCGAGGAAGACGATGGCCTGCGCCACTTCCTCCGGTCGGCCGATGCGCTGCAGCGGCATAGTTGCGCCCATGCCCTGCTTCGCCGCCGCGTCATTGCCCGTGAAGCGATCCAGCATGCCGGTATCGATGGGCCCTGGCGCCACGGCATTCACGCGAATGCCCTGCGCGGCCACCTCCAGCGCAACGGATTTGGTAAGCCCTTCGACCGCATGCTTGCTCGCCGCATACACCGAGGCGCCGCCAAAGCCGACCTTGCCGAGGATGGACGAGACATTGACGATGCTCCCGGCGCCCTGCTTCGCCATGACACGGATTTCGTGCTTGAGGCTAAGCAACACGCCCAGCACATTGGTGTCGAAGGTCGCGGCATAGCTCGCGGCGCTCTGATCGGTGATCGCGCCCGGCACGCCTTCGGTGCCCGCGTTGTTGATCGCGGCGTCCAGGCGGCCGAACTTCGCGACGGTGGCATCGATGAGCGCACGCACATCATCCTCGTGGCGTACATCGGCCTTGATGAAGACCACCTGTGCGCCCGTGGCACGCAGCTCCTCGACGAGCTTCGCGCCGGCGCCCTCGCTGCGACCCGAGACAACGACATTGGCGCCTTCGCGTGCCAGGGCATGTGCGGTGGCGCGGCCGATGCCACTGAGTGCGCCAGTGATGAGAACGGTGGGGGTAGTCATGGAAATCTCCTCAGCTTCAATTCAGTGGGAACAATCAGGTAGTGATGCGCGCGCCTTGAACCGGTGAGCGGCGCGTGCTGCCATCCGGCAACACGGCCACCACCGACAGCACGAGCACCAGCGCCGCAAATTCGAGCGTGGTGGAGGGCAGGCTTCTGCCGTGCGCGAGCAGCCAGCCGGCACCTATTGCAGGCAGGCCCATCGCCAGATACGCAAGCACGAACACCACTGAAAGCACACCCGCCCGTTCGTGCGCTTTCGCGCTGCTGACGACGCTGCGCACCGCACCCTGGAAACCGCTGCCAAAACCAACACCAGCCAGTGACAGCGCGATGTAGAAGAGCGAAAGCAGTCCGAGCGACAGCGCCGGTACCAACAGCAGTACGCCTGCCGCCAGCGAGATCACACCGAAACGCATCGAGCGGCGCGGCTGGAGGTGACGCAATACGTAGACTGCGACGCCGCCACTGCCTGCCATCGCGAACATGGCCAGGCCGGACAGCAGTGGCGAGGGAATGCCGGTAAGACTGCGCACCATCGCTGGTGACAGCGAGGCGAACACACCGGCCGCGGCCCAGGTAGCGACAATCGCTGGCGCGGCGCGAAGCAGTGGTGCGCGGATTGCATCCGAGAATGCGAACCGGGGTTTCAGAGAGGCGAGCACGCCGGCACGCGGCACCAGTGTCTCGCGCATGAACGCGATGCCGATGCCCTGCGCCACCATTACCGCGCCCAGCACGAGGAAGATGAGCTGCTGCGGCGCCGGCAGCAAGGTGACGAAGACGCCAGAAAGTATGCCGCCGGTGGCCGTGCCCATGGGAGTGGTGATGGCATTGGCGATGGCACCGCGACTCTTGTCGAGATCGAGCAGGCCGGCTCCGACCGCCGCGATGGCGACGCCGGCCGCGAGGCCTTGCACCACACGCGCCAGCAGCAGCATGCCCAGTCCATTGGCGGAGGCGAACAGACCCATGGTCAGCACCTGCACGAACATCGCCGCCAGCAGCACCGGCTTGCGACCCAGATGGTCGGACAGACGGCCGAAGAACAGCAGCGCGACCAGCACGGCGATGGCGTACACGCCGAAGATGGTCGTGACGGCCAGCGGGGAGAAGCCCCACTCAGCCTGGTAGGTGGGGTACAGCGGAGTGGGCGCACTGGCGCTCGCCAGGAAACTCACCGTCACGGACGCCAGTACCGGGAACGCAACGGCAGGCGGCAGGCGCCAGTCGGTGGAGTTCTGTGTGGTCATGGGAGACACCTCAGGAAAATCTTTGAGTAGACCGTTCTGTCTACCCTACTGAGGGTGTACTATACAGATCGGTCTAGTTCCAGGTATCTCTCGAAAGGGGGAGACGGCGATGAGCGAGCAAGCTGCTGTTTACGAACACCTTTCCGCCCGGGCACGCCTCCTGGCGGCCGCCAACGAGCTGTTCTATGAGGAAGGGCTGAACACGGTCGGCATCGACCGGATCATCGAGCGGGCCGGCGTAGCCAAGGCCTCGCTCTACAACACTTTTGGCAGCAAGGACGCGCTGGTCCACGCCTACCTGGTGGGGCGACATGAGGCGCGGCGGGCACGCATCATCGCGCGCATCGAGGCCCTGCCCTCCGCGCGGGCCAGAATCCTCGGCATATTCGATGAGATGGAGCAGCGCGCCTCGGAGCCGGGGTTCAAGGGCTGCGCATTCGTGCGCGCCAGCGCAGAAACACGTGAGGGCAGCTGCGTGAAGGCGGTGTGCGAAGAGACGCGCGCGTGGCTGCTCGATCTGCTGCGCTCGCTGGCGAAAGACAGCGGCGCCAGTGATCCGGAGGCGCTCGCGCGTCAACTCATGGTGCTTTACGACGGCGCAGCCGTGGCCGGCCAGATGGATGGCGACGCCAACGCAACACGCATGGCGCGCGCGGTGGCCGAGCAGTTGGTGCCGGGGTAGTCTTCCGCTCCACCATGTCTGCCAATCCCGAAGTGAATCCTCCTTCGCCCTCCCGCGAAGCGCTCATCCACCAGCTGTACGAGGCCGCCGAGCTCGAGCACAACCTCATGTGCACGTACCTCTACGCCGCATTCAGCCTCAAGAGCGGCGTGGAGGAAGGCCTGTCTGCAGCCGAGGCCGCCGCGACGGCGCGCTGGCGCCGCACCATGCTGCACGTGGCCGTCGAGGAAATGGGCCACCTCACGGCGGTGTGGAACATCACGGCCGCGCTCGGCGGCAGCCCCCGCTTCGGCCGCATGAACTTTCCATTGGATCCTGGCGGCCTCCCCGCCAGTGTGGTCGTGCGACTCGCACCCTTCAGCGAGGCGGTGCTGCAGCACTTCATCTTCCTCGAGCGTCCGAAGGATTCCGGCGAGCCCGACGGCGCAGGCTTCTCGCCCGATTTCACATTCACCCGTGGCGTCGCCGCACCCCGCCTCACGCCCATGCCCATCGACTACGAAACCGTGGGCGCGTTCTACGAAAACCTGGCCGACAACGTGCGCAGCTTCGTTGCGCGCATTGGCGAGAAAGAAGCCTTCTGCGGCGATCGCAGTCTGCAGATCTCGCGCAAGGAGATCGACTTCCAGGGCTGCGACCCGGTGATCTGTGCGATCACGGCCATCAAGGCCTTCGACGCCATCGTGACCCAGGGTGAAGGCGCGTCGGAGGCGAATCCCGACTCGCACTACTGCCGCTTCATCGCGATCCGTGAGGAGCTCGCGGCATTGAAGCGGGCCAATCCGGCGTTCGAGCCGGCGTACAACGCAGCGGTGAACCCAGTGCTGCGCAAGCCTGTGCGCCAGGGACACCGCGTATGGATCGAGAACGAGGAGGCCGCAAAGACGGTTGACCTGGCGAACACGGCGTACATGCTGATGCTGCGCCTCATCTCGCACTCCTATCTCGTGCCGCGGCCCCATCCGGCGAAGGCGCTGTGCATCGATCTGGCGCTGGGCCTGATGCGTGCCATGACACCGCTGGCCGAGCGTGCGGCGCGCCTGCCCGCGGGCCCTTCGAATCCGGACTGCAATGCGGGTATGTCATTCACCGCACTGCGCGACGCGGCCCCCCTGCCCCCTGGCGCAAGCGCCGGCCGTTTTTTTGTCGAACGTCTGCGTGAGCTGGCCACGGGCGTCGAAGCACTCGCCGCCAATGCCGACCCACGCATCGCGCAGGCGTCGAAGGTCATCACCGATCTGGCGTTGCGTGCGCGGACGCGGTTTGCCGTGATCGAAGCGGAGGATCCGGTCGTGCTGTCCGCACAGGGCGCCCCCCCGAGGCCGATACCAGCGGGTTCGGCTGCGGCCGTCGCACCGCCGGCCGCGGCAACGGCTGGCCCGGCAGCCGGCACAGCCGTTATCGAACCGGGCAACGTCGCCCCGACGCCGCGCACCGAGAATGGCGTCGACTACATCGAAGGCCGCGATCTCACGCTCATCTACGAAGGCAAGAAGTGCATCCACTCCCGCTTCTGCGTGACCTGGGGACCGCAGGTGTTCATCGCGAACGTGAAGGGCCCCTGGATCAATCCCGACGCGATACCCACCGAGGCGCTGACCGAGATCGCGCATGTGTGTGTGTCCGGCGCGATTCGCTACAAGCGCAAGGATGGGAAGCCGGACGAACAGGCACCAGCCGTGAACCTGATCTCCATACGCGAAGGCGGACCGTATGCCATCAAGGCCGACATCCGCCTCGACGGCGCTCCTGCGGGCAATTACCGCTACACGCTATGCCGCTGTGGCGCCTCGAAGAACAAGCCCTTCTGCGATGGTTCGCACCACGAGGTGAACTTCAGCGCCAGCGGTGAGCCCGCCACGGGCAAGGCCGACATGCTGCCAGTGCGCAACGGGCCACTCGAAGTGACACCGCTGGTCGATGGGCCGCTACAGGTGCGTGGCAACATGGAAATCATCTCCGGTACCGGCCGCGTGGTGGCGCGACAGGAATCCGCGCGCCTGTGCCGCTGCGGCGGCAGCGGCAACAAGCCCTTCTGCGACGGCACGCACGCGACCATCGGCTTCAAGTCCTGATGGCCTGAGTCCGGCGAGTCAGGCTGCCTGCAATTCATCCGCCCACACGCGGAATCCTTCGAGCACATTCGGACCGAAGCTCATGCTGATCGCCACATCCGCGGCATCGCGGCCGCGGGCAATCAGCACGCGGCCGATACGCGGCGCATTGTTGCGTGCGTCGAAGGTGTACCAGTTGCCCCCTACATAGGCCTCGAACCAGCCCGCGAAATCCATGGGCGCATTCATGGGCGGCACGCCGATGTCACCAAGATAACCCGTGCAGTAGCGGGCCGGAATGTTGAGACACCGGCACAAGGCCACCGCAAGGTGTGCGTAATCCCGGCACACGCCCCGACGTTCGGCAAATGCCTCGGATGCCGTCCTCGTGGAACGCGCAAACTCGTAGCCGAAGGTGATGTGCCGGTGGACGAAGTCGCATACCGACTGCACGCGAGCCCAACCAGACATCGGAGCGCCGAACAGTTCCCAGGCTACCTTGGTGAGATTGTCGGTATCGCAGTAACGGCTGCCCAGCAGATAGACCAGGGTCTCCTCCGGCAGAGACTCAACCGGATGCTGCTGCGCATTAGGAACCACAGGCTCCTGCATCCCGCCATCATTGATCACGGTGTCGGCACTGATGTGCGTGAGTCCCGTTGGCAGAACCAGGCGCGTGCACCAGTTGCCGAAGCCATCGCGATACAACGTCAGCGGCACTGCCGGATTGGTACGCACATGGTCAGGACGCTCGAGATCCGCCACCCTCGTATGGTGAACGTTCAGATTCAGGATCATCGGCGTCGGCTGCGGGCAGCGGTACACCAATTCGTAGCCGACACGTATCTTCAGGTAGTCCTCTCAAGCGAATCGTTCGCAGGCAGTGAGTAGCGCCTGCGCCAGCCGTTCAGACCATTGGTTCTGCCCGGCTTCGTCGGCGATGAGATCCTGACGGAGCTCGATCCCGACATGCAGCAGCCCGCGCCGTTCACCATACACGGGAATCGTGTAGTCGGTACTGTCACTGACGGCATAAGGTTCGTTGTCACCCACAACGAGATCCGCGTCGGCGCGCAGGATGGGCAGCAGGGCCTCCGCCAGGCGGGGATCCCTGTTGTACAGCAGCCCCGCATGCCAGGGACGCGCACGCCCATGCAGTATCGGCGTGAAGCTGTGCATGGAGATCAGGATCGTGGGCCGTTCCTGCGCCTGCCGCTGATCCAGCTCTGCCGCAATGCGATCGTGATACGGACGGAAGATCTCCATCTCTCGGGCCAGCGCTTCATCGGGCGATATCGATTCATTGCCGGGAATCCGCGTGGCCTCGCTCAATGGCACGATGGACTGCGGGCTGCCAGGTGGGCGATTGCAGTCGATGACCAGCCGCGACCAGTTCTGCAGGATCAGGAAGGCATCAAGCCGCGTCGCGAGTCGCGTGGCGACTGCCGCCGCGCCGATGTCCCATGCAATGTGACGCCGGAGATCCTGTGCAGACACACCCAACGAATTCAATCGGCGCGGCACCCGCGCGCTTGCATGGTCACAGGTGAGGAGGAATGGGGATCGGCCCTGCTCGCGTTCCACCTGGAACGCCGCGGGCTCATCCGGCGCGAGCAATGATTGTCCGCTACGCACAGCAGTGACGATCAGCTGAGTGCCTCACGCGAAGGCACGCCCGGCAGGTGCCGGAATACTTCGCGCACGCCATCGCGCCACTGTTTCCCCAAACCGCGGAAATACTCATCGTCAGACTCAAAGCGATGGCGTACGCCGAGCCGCAGGGTATCCCGTTCACAGCAGACCAGATCTATGGGCATGCCCACCGAGAGATTGCTGCGCATGGTGGAATCAAAGGAGACCAGGATGCACTTCATCGCATCACCCAGGCCCGTCGCCTGCGTGATGACGCGATCGATGATGGGTTTGCCGTACTTGGTCTC
>DATNCK010000228.1:0-6136 GCA_035571575.1 Steroidobacteraceae bacterium
CCACCACCGAGATATTGCGTTCGGAGGCGCCCTGGGCGATGGCGCGCACATTCACGGCCGCGGCACCGAGCGCATTGAATACTTTGGCCGAGACGCCGGGCGTGCCGGCCATGCCGTCGCCGACCACGGCCAGGATGGCCAGATCCTTCGCTGCCTCGACGCTCTGGATCTGCCCTTCGGCCAGCTCGCGCGTAAAAGCTGCGCGCACCACCGCTTCGGCACGATCTGCCTCGGCCTCCGGAATCGCGCAACAGATCGAATGCTCGGAGCTGCCCTGCGAGATCAGGATGACGGAGATGCTCTCTTCGCGCAGCGCGCCGAACAGCCGGTGCGCCGTACCAGGCACACCGATCATGCCGGCGCCCTCGATGTTGATCAGCGCGATGTTCTCGATGGTGGTGATGCCCTTGACCGTCAGCTGCGATTTCGGCGCGGCGCAGATCAGCGTGCTGGGGTGAGTCGGCGCAAAGGTATTGCGGATGTAGATGGGGATGGAGCGGCCGATGGCCGGCGCCATGGTCTGCGGATGGATGACCTTGGCGCCGAAATACGCCAGCTCCATCGCTTCGTTGTACGAGAGCTGGTCGATGACCTGCGCATTGGGCACGCGGCGCGGATCGGCCGAGAGCACGCCATCGACGTCGGTCCAGATGTGGATCTCGCTGGCATCCAGCAGTGCGCCGAAGATGGAGGCCGAGAAATCGCTGCCGTTGCGGCCGAGCGTGGTCTGCACACCCTGGGGGGTGCGTGCCACGAAACCGGGGATGATCAGCGTGCCGGCAAACTCGGCCGCGCCCATCTCGTTCAGTCGGGCGCGGGAGCTTTCCCACTGAACGCCTGGCCCCAGGGGGCCCCACTCCACCACGACCACCTGGCGCGCATCGAGCCAACGCACGGAGTTCGCAGCGCTCTTGCGTCGCGCCGACAGATAGGCGGTAAACAGGCTGGTGGACCACAGCTCGCCGTAACCCGCGACCAGATCGCGTACGTTCTGGGCCGCCGAGCGCATCAGGCTGGTGGTGTGCAGCACGCCTTCCAGATCGGCGCGGTCGCGATCGAACCCGGCCAGCCACTGGGCCGCGGCGGCGGGCTCGAGCAGCCCCTCGGCAATGGCCCGGTGCCGTTCACGCACGGCCTGGAGCTGGCTGCCGACAGCCGGATCCTGCTTCTCGGCCATGGCCACCAGGTTCAGGAGCACATCCGTCGTGCCTTTGGCAGCGGACAGCACCACCGCCAAGCGCTGGCCGGGATGGGACTGCACCTGCGCTTCGATAATGTCGGCCACTTTGCGAAAGCAGTCCGCGTCGTAGACGCTGGTACCGCCGAACTTGTGCACGACCCAATCCGTGGAACGCGTGGCCGTAGAGCCGGTAGATTTCATCGATGTTGCGGCCGAAGTTGCTGTTTAATAGGAAAAAACCCGCGAACTGTAAAGGTCGCGGGGAACCCACGCAAGCAACCTCTAGACGAACGCGACAAGGGTATGAGTTCGGACAGCAACCTGCACGTCCTGGTCCTTGCAGCCGGTTCTGCCAGCCGCTTCGGCTCGCCCAAGCAACTGGCTCGAATCGACGGTCAGATGCTGCTGCAGAAGGCAGTCACCCAGGCCACCGAAGTGGCCGGTCATGCGGTCACCGTGGTGCTCGGTGCCCATGCAGAGCGGATCACGCCAGCGCTGCGCCACAGCCCCGTCACGGTGGAATTCAACCGGCATTGGGAGGAAGGCCTGGCCAGCTCGTTGCGGCTGGGAATCAGCCGTCTGCCGGGCAGCTGCGAAGGTGTGCTGGTGACGCTGGCCGATCAGGTGGCCGTGCGCACCTTCGATCTGAAGCGTCTGGCCAGTGCCTGGCAGCGCCAGCCGGAGTGGCTGATCGCAGCCACCTATGACGGGCACACCGGCGTGCCGGCAGTGTTCCCAAGATGGTGTTTTGCGGACTTCGCCCAGCTGCGCGGCGATGCGGGGGCCCGGTCGATACTGGCGCGGCATACCGATCGCTGTCTGCGCGTTCCCATGCCAAACGCGGCCATCGATATCGACCGGCCTGAGGATCTGCTGACGCTGGAAAACGACTCCTGAGCCAGGGCGCGCTGCCGGTATTCCGGCGCGGAGCCTGCTGTCGGAATCAGCGCGCTGCGCCCGCTCCTGCAGCTGCCATCAGCTCACGCAATGCGACCGCGGTTTCCGGATGAGCCTCCGGTCCGGACACGCCGGGGCGGCTGGCCCCACCCGCACGGCCGATGGCGATATCGAGCGCCGTGGCGCCACCCCGATCCTTCACATCCAGCCTGGCGCCGCTGCTCGCCAGGAAGCGCACGAATTGCGTCCAGCCCTGCTGGGTGGCGGCATGCAGTGCGGTCTGACCCCGCTCATTGACGGCATTCACATTGGCGCCGGCGGCGATCAGCAGTTTCGCGGTCTCGATGCACTGCTGCTCGTTGTGGAAGCGACCGCGGATGTCAGTGAGGCTCCAGTTCACGCCGGCTGCGGCCAGCAGCGGCGTGGCGCCCAGATTGTTCTGCAGATCAGGCAGCGCCTTGTACTGCAGCAGCAGCTTGGTGGCCTCGACATCACCGGCCTTGGCGGCTCGCAGCAGCGGCGTGGTGCCGGTGGTGAGCAGCGCATCGCCGCCCCGGTCCTGTCCCAGCGAGCGATACGGGGGAAACAGTTTCAGCTGCATGTTGGGATTGGCGCCCCGGTCCAGCAGCATCTTTGCGATATCCAGCGGCAGCGTGGCATCGGATGACGGCCGGTCCGGGCGGCCGCCGCGCGGCGTGGTGTTGTAGTCGATGGCCGAGTACAGCGGCGCACGACCCCAGACGTCCCAGCGGTTCACATCGGCGCCAGCTTCGATGAGCACCTTGGCCGTGTCGAAGCGCGCGTTGAGGATGGCCTCGAGCAGCGGCGTGATGTTCTCGGGATTGGTGAGATTCAGATCAGCGTGACCTTTGATCAATGCCTGCGCGCAAGCCGCGCAGCCCTCGCGCGCCGCAAGCAGCAGCGCGGTGAATCCACCCGGCGGACGATTCTGCGGCCGTGGCTCGGCCGTGACCTTGCGTGCCCAGTCGCGCACACTCGAGATCACATTGGGCTTGGCGCCGGACTTCAGCAGCAGCTGAACCATGTCCGGATTGCTTTGGGCTGCCGCCCACATCAGCGCGGTCTGGCCGCGCCAGCTCTCGACGGCATTCACATCGGCCCGGGCCTTGATCAGCAGTTTCGCGGCCTCGACATTGCCCGTGCGCGCCACCGTCATCAATGCCGTTTCGCCTTCGTCGTTGGCGGTGTTGGCGTCAGCGCCCGCTTTCAGCAACGCGCGGATCAGCGCGGCATCGCCACGCTCCGCCGCCTCCTGCATGGGCGTGGAACCGTAGTCATTGCGCGCATTCACGAGCGCGCCGGCGTTGATCAGCCGGTTGGCCAGCTCCTGGTTGCCGGCATGCGCGGCGTAATGCAGCGCAGTGGTGCCATCGGAGAGCTTCGCGCGCACATCCGCGCCACTCTCGATCAGCTTCAGAGCGGCAGGAACATCGTCGGCTTTGATGGCATCGATCAGCGGCGCGTCCGCAAACCCGACGGCCGGCAGGCTCAGCAGCAGGACAGCAAACAAACGGCGCATGTCAGACTTCCGCGAACTTCATCGAGCCATCGCCGAGCTTTTCCATCGGCACGCCTGCGCGATCCAGCAGCGTCAGATGCAGATTGGCGATGGGTGTCTTTTCTGCATAGCGCAGGTGCTGGTTGCCCTTCAGCTTGCCCATTCCGCCGCCGAGCACCGCGGTCGGCAGTGGATAGTGGTTGTGCAGGTTGCTGTCGCTCATGTTGCTGCCGAACAGGATGAAGGAGTTGTCGAGCATGTTGCCTTCGCCGTCCGGGAGACTCTGCAGTTTCTTGGCGAAGTGCGCGAACTCGGAGGTGTTCCAGGCCTGCACCTTGGCCAGCCGCTCCAGCTTCTGCGGATTGTTCGCATGATGCGACAGCGGATGGAAGGCGTCGGATATGCCGATGAAATTGTATGGCTGGTTGCTCACTTCGGCAGCCATCATGAAGGTGGCCACGCGGGTGAGATTGGCCTGGAAGGCCAGCGCAATCATGTCGAACATCAGCCGCATCTGCTCGTCGAAGCGGCTGGGGATCCCGGCTGGCGCATCCGGCAGATTCACTTTCGACATGTCGCGCCCCGCGATCTGCTGCACGCGCCGCTCGATCTCGCGCACGGTGGTGAGATAGTCATCGACCATGGCCTTGTCGCGCGCGCCCAGCTGGCGCTTCAGGTCGCGTGCGTCGACCGACACCAGATCGAGCAGGCTCTGATTTTCGCGCGACAGCGCCGCTCGCTCATCGGCGGTGTCGCCGGCGCCGAAGAGCTGCTGGAACAGCTTGCGGGGATTGTGCTCCATGGGCAGCGGCGTCGATGGATCGCGGAAGGCGATGGTCTTGCCGTAGCTGCACCCGTAGTTGCGATCGCAGGAACCTTCGCCACCCCGCTCTTCGGTACCCACCTCCAGCGAAGGCAGCGGCGTGTCCTGGCCGATGTGCTGCGCGGCGATCTGGTCGATGGTGATGCCACCGTAGGGATCGTGGCTGATGCGCGGCGGCACACAGGAAAGCCAGGTCCCCGGCGTGATCGCATGCACTGGAGCTGCGATCGCCGACTTGTTCTCCAGCCCGGAGATGATGGTCAGCTGCTTCTGAAAGGGCTGCAGCGAAGCAATGATGGGCGGCAGGTCGAAATCCGTGCCCTCCTTCTTTGGCGTCCATTTGTCCATCACGGCGCCGTGCGGGAAATAGATGAACGCCATGCGCGGCTTGGGCGCCGCGGCCGTATCGGCCAGCGCCGTGGCAGCGGGGATCATGGCATCGAGCAGCGGCAGCGCGACGGCAGCGCCGGCGCCCTTCAGCACCGTGCGTCGGGACAGATGTTTGCGGGTGATGTACATACGTCCTCTACTTCACCGCCGCGGCGACGGTGGCTTCGGTCTGTTTGGTGTCCTTGCCCTGAGGTACTTTGTCGGTCAGGAAGGCGGGGCTGGTCACGATGCCCATCACCAGCGCGGAAAAGCGGTAGTTCTGGGCAGCCGCGTCACGCACCAGCTTGCGCACCAGTGGCTGGTCGTAATAGCTCACCGAGCGGCCCAGCGCATAGGTCAGCAGATTCTCCGTGAAGGTCTGCACGAACAGGTCCGGACGCGAAACTATGTAGTCGCGCAATGCGTCCACGCCATTGACCGGCGTGCCGTCGGCCAGCCTGCCCACCGCGTCGATGGCCACGCCGGCGTCGATGTCTTTCTGCCGCCACTGGCCCAGCGCGTTGTAGTTCTCCATCGCCAGCCCCACCGGATCGATCACACCATGGCAGGCCGCGCAGGACTTGGTGGCGCGGTGCATCTCCAGGCGATGCCGCACGGTGAGTTGCTCTTCGCCCTCCTGGCTTTCCTTGAAGGCTTCGACCCCGGGCGGCGGAGAGGCCGGTGGCGTACCCATGATGTGCTCGAGAATGTACGCGCCACGCACCACCGGAGAAGTGCGGTTGGCATAGGAGGTGGCCATGAGTACCGCCCCCTTTCCGAGCAATCCACGACGCGCGGACTGCGGCAGCGTCACCTTGCGGAACTCTCCGCCGCGCACACCCTGCACACCGTAGTGCATGGCCAGGCGCTCGTTCAGGAAGGTCCAGTCGGCGGTCATCAGGTCGACCACACTGCGGTCCTCACCGAACACGCTCCACACGAAGTCGAACAACTCTTCACGGAATGCGGGGATCAGATCCTCGGTGTAGTCCGGAAACAGGTTGGTATCCGGATTCACCAGATCCAGGCCACCCACATTCAGCCACTGGCCGGCAAAATTGGTGGCCAGCGAACGGGCACGCGGATCGGCCAGCATGCGCCGCACCTGCGCCTCGTACATCTTGGGATCTTTTAGCTGGCCCGCGGCAGCCACTTCGATCAGTGCCTCGTCCGGCGGCGCGCTCCACAGGAAGAACGACAGCCGCGAGGCCAGATCCACATCATTCAGCGCGAAGCTCTGTCCGGGCTTTGCACCCGCCGGCGGCGTGTGGAAGCGGTACAGGAACTTGGGGCTGGCCAGGATGGCCATCACACCCTTCTGAATGCCGTCTTCGAAGCTGCCGTTCTT
>DATNCK010000229.1:0-14791 GCA_035571575.1 Steroidobacteraceae bacterium
CCCATCCCTGCGTGAGGTCGCGCACCAGGTCGAGCTGATCCGGCGAAGTGTCCTGGAATTCATCCACCAGCAGGTGCCGCACACGCAGCGTCTGTCGCACTGACAACTCCGTCGGCGTCCCCATCTCACGCAGTGCCTGCCGCGCGACGGCCGCCACCTCGCTGTGGTCCACCTGACCGCGGCGCTGGAATTCGAGCTTCAGCAGTCCGGCACACAGCAACAGCAGTCGCGAGAGTGTGGCCAGCGCTGCGCTCTCCTCGGCATCGACCTCGGCCGATGGCAGTGCGGCAACGGCACGCAATCGCGGCAAGACATCGGGCAGGCGCTGCAGCTCTTCCATCCATGCCTTCCAGCGCTTCTTGAGCGCCGCATCGGCGGGGGGAAAGCCATGGTTCACATTCACCAGTGCGCGCCACTCGTCATCGTCCTTGAGCGCCAGCCCCACAACCGCGCGCCACGCGCCCAACTGCGCCGCGCTCACCCGCAGCGCCGACGTGGGTTGCAGCCAGCTTTGCCAGTCCCCACCGCCGCGCGTGGCATCGCGATACTCGGCGCTGCGTCGCGCCAGTACCGCGGCTTCCTCGAGCAGTGCAGCGGGCATGCTCTGCTGCAAAGCCAGCAATGTTTCCTCGACGATGCGCACCAGACTCGCCCCCACGCGCGCGCCCAGCCGTTCCGGCGGCGTGCCTAGCAGCACGGGCAACCAGCGGTTGCGACTGGGCAGCAATGCGGCGAGCAGACGCTGTGCGCGATCCCAGTCATTGTCGAGTCGGCGCAGCAGTCGATCCGCATCGGCCTGGTGTTCAGGCTCTTCATCAGCCAGCGTCAGGCACTGGCCTGCCGCAGCCAGGAACGCAGCCTGCGCGTCGTCCACCACTTCGAGCTGCTGATGCATGCGTCCGAGCAGCGGCATGGCGCGCGCAATCTCATGACACAACGAGTCGATGGTCTGGATGCGCAGCCGCGCCGGGAGCTCTTCGAGCTCCCAGCCGCGGCGCAGGGCATGCTCCAGCACGGCGCTGCGCAGCCCCTGCCAGCGCACCAGGTCCGCTTGCTGCGCTGACAGACGGCCCTCCAGTGCCAGCAGCACGCGCTCGCGCATTTCCGCAGCCGCCTTGCGCGTGAAGGTGATGGCGAGCACTTCCTCGGGCTCATCCACCTGCGCCAGGGCCGATAGAAAGCGCTGCGCCAGAACGGTGGTCTTGCCGGAACCAGCCGGCGCCTGCAGCAGCAGATGCCGATCGACCTGCAATGCGGCGTCGCGCGCAGCCTGATCGCTCATGGGCGCTCCTGCGGCGGCAACTCGGTGTTCTCATCATCGACCAGCGCATCGCCACGGCGACACAGCGCAGACAGATGACAATACCGGCAGGCCTCGCGCAGTGGCGCCACATCCGCCCGGCCCTGCACATGCTCCTGCAGCAGCGCCGCCAGTTCGGCCCGCCACTGAACACGGTGCTCCTCCCAGTCCGGCACGGACTTGACACTACGTGGCCAACCCGTTGCGTCCACTGCGGCGCCGGTGTAACCCGGTTCCACGGGATTCAGCGACAGCAGCGCCAGCCCATCCACGGGCTGTGCCGATGCCAGCGCCTGTTCGTACAGCGCCAGCTGCAGCGGCTGCGCACTGCCCCGCTCCAGCCGCATGGGTTCGGGTTGACCGCTCTTGTAGTCGATGAGCCAGCGCCGGCCATGAACATCGATGTCGATGCGATCGATGCGCAGGGTCATGCCCCCGGCCATGCTGGGCCAGACCAGTTTGTGTTCACGCGCCATCACCTCGAAACCCGGCCGTGCGGCATCCATCGCCAGCACCTGCAGCAGCACATGCTCGGCACGCAGCCGCTCGCGTTCGAGTTGGCGCGTGCCCAGCCCGGTGGCGCGTGCCACCGCGTGCGATGCGAGCAGGCGCGACCAGTGCCGCCGGATCAGCGCCCGTCGCGCTGACTCATCCATCGCCAGCAAAGCCGCCTGATCACCCAGTTCCTGCCAGATACCTTCCAGCAAGCCATGCAGCAATTCGCCGCGCACGCGAGGGTCGATGCCGTCGCCCACTCTCGCTTGCGGTTCGGCACCCAGTCGCGTCTGCGCCTGCGAGCGAAAGGCACATTGCTGCTGCAACCGCAGGCGCAGTAGCGCGCGCGGCAGAGCAAGACCGGGATCCACCGCCATGGGTGGCAGTGATTCATCTCGATGCAGCGGCGCGTCGCAATACGGCTCCAGCACCGCGGCTTCCGCGATGGCGCTGCTCCAGCCATCCGCCTGCAGCAAGGAGGAGCGCCGATGATGCACATCGCCCTCCCGCAGTGGATAGCTCAGAGCCAACTCGGGCGTAGCTGTTTGCCACTGGCTCTGCGCCCAGCGCGCCTGCTCCAGCCGCTGGCTGGCGCCGGCTTCCTCCCATTGATTGCGACGCTGCTCGGCCAGTGAGACATAGGGATTGGGCCGCGGCGGTTCCGGCCATCGCTGCTCGGCAAGACCGAGCACCCAGATACCGTCGTAGCGCGCCACGGGCGCGCCCCGGAATGCACTGAGCGTGATGGCAGCATCGCCACTCTCCGGCGCATGCACGGCGTCAGATGCGAGCCGCTGCAGGTGCTGCAGCGCTGCTTCGGAGTCGAGTGCATCGAGCACGGCATCGAGACTGGCGAACTCATCCAGCAATTCGCCCCAGCGCATGAGTCGCTGCGCGTCGCTGGAATGCAGCGCGGAACGCGCGAACTGCGCGGCCTTCAGCCACTGGCTGAATCGGCCCGCCCATTCGGTGGCGCCAGTGGGCGGGCCCCACTCCTGTGCCTGCACCAGCCACGCCGCCAGCGTCTGCGCTGCCGGAATCTGCGCGCAACGCCCGAGCAACATTTCGCGCAACAACGGTTGCGGCCAGTGAGCACGACCTGCTTCGGCCAATGCCGACTCGAGCTTCGATGCCTGGCGATGGTCGCCAAAATGCACATAGGCGCTGCGCAACACCTGCGAGAGATCCTGCCACGCGATGGATTCACTCGACAGCCGCAGCGCGGCCAGTGCATCGGCGATCAATAACTGGTGCGAAAGCGGTTCACCGCCCTCCACAGCCAGCAACCCCTCGTCCGGATCGCGCGCAGCGGCAGGCCCCGTTCCCTGCGCCAGGGCGCGCCACAACATCTGCCCCTGCATGCGCAGTGACGGATCGATCGCGCAGGAAATGATCAGCAGACGCCGGTCATCACCGGCCTCCAGCTGCCGCCGGCACCACTGGGCGCACGCGGTGACTTCCGCCTCCAGATCGATGGCCTGGACCTGTACAGGCAGCGCAGCGCCCGCTGTCGGCGCCGGCTCATGCAGCAGCACCTGTCCGGGCCAGCAGCTCTCAGCCAATTGTCGCTGCAGCGGTGTGAGCCGAGGCTGACCGACGATCAATGGCGCGGGTCCATCCACCAATGGCGCCAGCTGCTCGGGCGGAGCCAGCGGCAACGCCACGGCCCCAAGCTGTTCGCATTGCTGCCGGAACGCGATCAGCGCTGTGGCCAGCAGCCGCTCTTCCTCCGAAACCGCGCTGCGGGAGAGATTGAGCAGCGACTGCGTTGCCCGGGCCGCCGCCTGCATCAGCGCCGGCGCGTGCAGAGCCAGCTCTTCCCCGCTGCCGAAACCCACATCCTGCATGTGCAGCACACGTTCCCACAGCGTGCGCTGCTGACTGCGATTCAGGCGGCGCAGCGCGGGCAATCGCGGCTCACGCTGCCAGCGCGCTTCCAGCCATGCATCCCAGGTGAGGATCTCGGGGGTGCTCCAGACATCGCAACCCAGCGCCAGCTGCCGCCGCGCCCAGTTCCAGCGCAGCGCTGCCGCCTGCTGCGCAGTGGGCACGATGACGCTGCGCCCGGCTTCGATGGCCGCTGCAATGCCGGGATCCATGAGCTCGCCGCTCATGGGCCGGGATTCGGGATTACTTGAAGCGTCCGGCCGCCTCGACCAGACGCGGCGCGGGCGCCGGCGCGCTGTGGCGCGCCGACCAGGAATCCAGCTGCGCTTCGATACGCTCGAACACGACCGCCAGCGTCGCGGCATCCGGCAGGATGGTGATGCGGAAGTGATCTCGGTACGGCACGTTGAAGGCGCTGCCCGGCGTCACCAGCACATGCTTCTCTTCCAGCAGTTCCAGTGCGAACTGCTGATCATTGAAGCCGGGCAGCAATTCATCGCGCACGCCGATGAAGGCATACATGGCGCCACTGGGCGGCGTCAGCGTGAGGTACTTGCTGCGCGACACACCCTCGATGACCGCCCGGCGCGACTCATACAGCCGCCCGCCCGGGGAGGTCAGATCCTTGATGCTCTGATAACCACCCAGCGCGCTGTGCACCGCGTACTGCGCGGGCACATTGCTGCACATGCGCATGGACATCAGCAGCTCCATGGCCGCCAGGTATTCCGAGGCACGTTGCGTGGCGCCGGAGAAACTGACCCAGCCCACGCGGTAACCGGCCGCGCGATAGACCTTCGACAGGCCCGACAGCGTCGCACACAGTGTTTCATTGACCAGCGAGGCAATGGGCACGAAGGGCACATTGTCATAGGTGATGCCATCGTAGATCTCATCGCTGAGCACCATCAGCCCGTGCTTTTCCGCGATGCGCGCCAGCCCTTCCAGCACCTCGCGCGGATACACCGCACCGGTGGGATTGTTCGGATTGATGACCACCAGCGCGCGCGTGCGCGGCGTGATGAGCGCTTCGACTTCCGCCGGATCAGGGAAGAACTTGTTCTCGGGGCGGCAGCCGTAGTGCACGGGTCGGCCACCATTGAGCGTGACCGCAGCGGTCCACAGCGGATAGTCCGGCGCTGGCACCAGCACTTCATCGCCGTCGCTGAGCAGCGCGCGCAGCGTCATGTCGATGAGTTCGGAAGTGCCGTTGCCGATGAAGATGGTCTCGGTGGTGCCACCCTTGATGCCGCGGTTCTGCTGCTGCAGCAGAATCGCCTCGCGCGCCGGATAGATGCCCTTCTGGTAGGCATAGCCCTCGGCCTGCGGCAGGTTCTGCACCAGCGCCAGGCGCAGGATCTCCGGCGTGCGGAATCCATAGGCGCCCGGATTGCCGATGTTCAGCGAGATGATTTCATAACCCTGGCGCTCCAGTTCGATGCCACGCCGCGACAGCGCGCCGCGGATCTCGTAACGGACATTCTTCAGGGCTTCGCTGGGCTTGATTCCGGCTTCATTTTTCATGCCCGCAGTGTAGCCCGCGCCCAGGCCGGGAGGCCAGAAACGCGTATACTGCCGCCCCCGGAATTAGCCCGCATTTTCACGATGAAACGCATTCTTGTAGGCATAAAACGCGTCGTCGACTACAACATTCGAATTCGCGTAAAACCTGATAACACAGGTGTAATTACGGACGGCGTCAAACAGAGCATCAACCCCTTCGACGAAATCGCGCTGGAAGAGGCGCTGCGGCTGAAGGAAAAAGGCCTGGCCGAAGAAGTGGTGGTGATTTCCATCGGGCCCGCCGAAGTGCAGAACCAGTTGCGCACCGCGCTGGCAATGGGTGCCGATCGCGCAGTTCTGGTCGAGGCCGCCGGTGTCGAGCCGCTGGATGCGGCAAAGATCTTCCTGAAGCTGGCCGAACGCGAACAGCCGCTGCTGGTGATGCTGGGCAAACAGGCCATCGACGACGACAACAACCAGACCGGCCAGATGCTGGCCGCACTTTGGGATCGGCCGCAGGCAACCTTCGCATCGAAGGTGGAACTCGCGGGCACGACGGCGCGCGTCACGCGCGAAGTGGATGCGGGCCTCGAGACCATCGAGGTGGACCTGCCCGCGGTCATCACGGTCGATCTGCGCCTGAATGAACCGCGCTTCGTGAAGTTGCCCGAGATCATCAAGGCCAAGAAAAAGCCATTGGAGACGCTCAAGCCCGACGCGCTGGGCATCACGCCACGGCAGCGGGTTCACGCCACGCACTACGCGGCGCCGGGAACACGACAGAAAGGCGTGATGGTGAAAGATGTGAACGAACTGATGGCCGCGCTCGCCGCCAAGGGGCTGGTCTGATGACTCGCGTACTGATCGTTGCCGAACACGATGGCCGCCAGCTCAACGACGCCACCGCCAAATGCGTGCGCTGCGCGCAGGGCATCACCGATGCCGCCATCGATGTGGCCGTGTTCGGCCTGGAGCTTCAGCCTGTGCTTGACGCAGCCGCAAAGCTGGATGGCGTCAAGCGGGTCCTGGCCTTCAATGCCGCGCAGAATTCACATGCACTGGCCGCAGTGCTGGCGCCGCAGGTCGCGGCCCTGGCGGGCGAGTATTCGCATGTACTGGCGCCCTCCACCACCTTCGGCAAGGACCTGCTGCCGCGCGTCGCCGCCCTGCTCGATGTGCCCATGGTCAGCGACGTGATGGCAGTCGAATCGCCCACGCGATTCCGCCGCCCCATCTATGCCGGCAATGCCATCCTCACCGTGGAAGTTCGCGATGTCGGCACCCTGCTCGCTACAGTGCGCACGGCCTCTTTTGAGGCCGTCGGCAGCAATGGCAGTGCCAGCATCGAAGCACGACCAGTCACGGCTGCAGCGCCCTCGCATACGCGTTTCGTCGGCATTGCCGCCAGTGGCGGTGATCGACCCGATCTGCAGAGCGCACGCCGCGTGGTTTCAGGCGGACGGGCCCTGGGCAGTGCCGAGAAGTTCCAGCTCATCTACCAGCTGGCCGATGCCCTTTGCGCCGCCGTGGGCGCCTCGCGCGCCGCTGTGGATGCCGGTTACGCGCCCAATGACCTGCAGGTGGGACAGACGGGCAAGATCATCGCGCCGGAGCTATACCTGGCGCTGGGCATCTCAGGCGCCATCCAGCACCTGACGGGCATCAAGGATGCGCGCACCATCGTGGCGATCAATAAAGATGCCGATGCGCCGATCTTCGAGGTGGCCGATTACGGCCTGGTGGCTGACCTGTTCGAGGCCGTGCCGCAGCTGGTCGCTGCCCTTCAGAGCCGCGCGAGCACGTAGTCCGCGGCGGAGACTTCGAATTTGCCGGGCGCTTCCACGAGCAGCTGCTCGACCACGCCGTCTTTCACCACCATGGCGAAGCGCTGTGCGCGCTGCCCCATGCCAAAGCCGGTGCCATCCATCGCGAGACCCAGTGCCCTGGCGTAGTCACCATTGCCGTCAGCCAGCATCAACACTTTGTCGCCCACATTGGCCGACTTGCCCCAGGCCTTCATCACGAACACGTCGTTGACCGACATGCAGGCGATGGTGTCGACGCCCTTGGCGCGGATCTTCTCCGCCTGGTCGACATAGCCCGGCAGGTGCCGGGCATCGCAGGTGGGCGTGAAGGCGCCCGGCACTGCGAAGAACACCACGCGCTTGCCATCGAAGAGTTGCGCAGTGGTCAGGTCGGCGAGTCCATCGCTGGTGGCAATCTTGAACTTGCCCGCGGGTACGCGATCGCCGACCTTGATAGTCACTTTACGTTTCCTTACTGGACGTGCAGCGACCAGAGCTTGGCCAGGCGTGTGTAGACCGGATCGTCGGTCTTCACGGCCTTGAAGGCCTTCAACGCCTCAGCCTTGTTGCCGGCGCGCACATAGGCCACGCCCTGCGTGAGCTGTACGTCGGCCGTATTCTTCAGGCCACCTTTCGACAACGCCTGGGTGAATGAGGCAACCGCCTTGTCGTTCTGGCCATAGCTCAGGTAGGCATTGCCCAGTGCCGCATCGACGTCGCCGGTCTTGCCCGAGGCAGCTTCCTTCTCCAGCTTCGGCAGCGAAGCCAGGTCAGTGGCGGCGGACTTCTTCACCGATTCCAGCATGCGGGCGGTGCGGTCCTTCTCGCGCTGCTCCGTGCAGACATTGGCGGCCGTAGCAGCCTCCAGCACTTTCTGCGCCTCGCCCGGATTACCCGCGGAGACAGCCAGCTCAGCCATTTCGCTGTAGTCGCTGCACTCTTCCATGGTCTGGTTGGCGACCATCAGGCGGTACACCTGCAGAGTGTGCTTGTCGTTCATGCCCTGCATGCGACGCAGCGAATACATCAGGTTCTTCCAGTACTCCTTCTTCGGGTAGTACATCACCAGCTTTTCGAGCGTCTCAGCGGCGCCATTGTTGTTGTTGGCGCGGTCGTACGAGCCGCGCAGCAGCACCAGCGTCTGCTCCTTCGGCTGCTGACCCTTGCTTTCCACTTCCTTGACATAGTCGGAGAGGAACTTGGCGGACTCGCTGAACTTGTTCTGCAGGAACAGCGCCTGGCCCACCACCGTGTAGGTCTCGGCATCGCCGCCACCGCTCTTGATCAGGCGATTGCCCAGCTCGGCGGCCTTGGGGTAATTCTTGGCGTTGTAGGCGATCAGCGCCAGCTGCTTGATGGTTGGATTCTGCTGGTCGGGGGGCATGAAGCCTGAATCAAGCTGCGCTTCCAGTGCCGCAGCAGCGCCTTCGGCGTTGTTCTGGCGTGCATAGCAGAAGGCCAGCAGCTGGTTCGCAACGTACTTGTCGAACGGCGTGATGCCCGCAAGATTCAGCACATCCTTGCCCTTGGTGACGCAATCCGCGTAGTTCTTGGCGGTGGATGCGTCCTGGGTGGCCTTCAGGGGCTTGGCAGCCGCCTTGCTGACCGTGTTCTTGGCCTCGGCCGCGAATGCGCCATGGGCGCCCGCCAGCAAAGCTACAGCTGTCATCACAGCAGGAAACAGAGACTTCGACATGCACGACCCCTTGATCGACTTGATCATCGCCAACAACCCCTAGAAACGATGTCTGCCTTGTACAGGTGTGTATCACACCCTGCTGAATGGGGGCTGAAGAAGCCCCCAGACATTGCGTCAGCGCCGTCCTACGGCGTCAATCGCGGAACTGCGCCACATTGGTGAAGCCCATTCTCACCATGTGGTTACGCTGCGCCGAAGCCATGACATTGGCCACGACGTCGTACTTGGAGCGGCCATTGGGCCGCAGGTGGATTTCCGGATCGTCGCCAGCGGCGGCTTCCTTGCGGAAGTACCCATCCAGTGCCGACGCGCTCACCGGCGTGCCGTTGTAGACGATGGTGCCGTCGAAATCGATTTCGATGTCGATGACCCGATGTGGCTCGGGCGGCGTGGGATTCTTGTTCGGAACCGGCATGTCCAGCCGCACACCATGCGTCTGGATGGGCAGCGTCACGATCAGCATGACCAGCAGCACGAGCATCACGTCGATGAGCGGCGTCGTGTTGACGTCGCACATCGGCTCATCGGTACCGCTGGTTGAAACATTCATCGACATGGTGGTTCTCTCGTGCTCTTTATTCGGTGGTGGCTTTGGGTTCCGTGAGGAAGGCCACCTTCAGCAGGCCGCCCTGACCGATGGTGTAGAGCACGCGCGCCACGCTCTCGAAGCGCGCATTGCGGTCGGCCTTCAGGTGCAGTTCGGGCTGCGGCACCTTGCGGGCCTGCTCGACCACCAGCTCGAGCAACTTGGCCCGGTCCTCGACCTTCTGGTTCTTCCAGTAGATGTTGCCATTCCTGTCCACCGAAACCGGAATGTCTTCCGGCTTCGTCTGGGTGGGGATGTTCTTCGGTACAGGCATTTCGACCTTTACCGACGGCACGATCACCGGAATGGTGATCAGGAAGATGATGAGCATCACCAACATCACGTCCACAAGCGGCGTGGTGTTGATGGTCGACATCACCTGATCATCATCGCCGCCAACATTCATCGACATGGTATGAACCTCGAGGTCGAGCCTTGACGGCGGTTACTTCTTGACCGCCGCCGCAGGAGCCGCCGGACGCACGCCATGAGCCACTTCAGGCTTCACGCCGCCGATTAGGTTGGCTTCCAGGTCACCCGTGAACTCGCGCATGATGTCCTGGATCGCCTTGTTGCGCTTCAGCAGGATGTTGTACGCGAACACCGCGGGCACCGCGACCACGAGACCCAGGGCGGTCATGATGAGCGCCTCACCGACGGGACCGGCCACCTTGTCGATCGACGGCTGGCCCGACAGACCGATCTTGATGAGCGCGTTCAGGATGCCGTACACCGTGCCCAGCAGACCGACGAACGGCGCGGTGGAACCGACGGTGGCGAGGAACGAGAGACCGCCCGACAGCTTGCTGTTCAGGCTGTCCACAGCGCGGGTCAGCGCCATGTCCACCCAGTCACGCAGGCTGATGCGATCACCCAGACGGCCTTCGTGGTGAGCCGCGGCGCGGATGGCGCTCTCGGCGATGGCACGGAAGTCGTCATCCTTCGGCAGACGGTCGGCGCCTTCGCGCGCGGAGCCGGCGGCCCAGAAGTTCTTCTCTACATTGCGCGCTGACTTGCCCAGGCGGTACTGATCCCAGTACTTGGTGAAGGTGATGTACCAGGACACCAGCGACATGATCAGCAGAATGCCGAGAATCGTGTAGGAGACCGGCGTTCCGTGGTCAATGAGTGCCCCGAATCCATACGGGTTGGCAGCAGGGCCGGCCGCTGTGGCCGCGACTTCGTTTTCCATTTGTATCCTCGATTACAAAACAGACATCCGTACAGGACGCTAGGGGTTATTGACGCGAAACACTCTAAAAAAATTACTTCTTGGGCAGCTGGAAGCGGATCGGTACGGTGCCACAGGCATCGTCGATGGGCTTGCCATCTTCAGTCGGCGGCGTGAAGCGCAACAGCTTGGCCACCTTCAGCGCCGCCTCGTCCAGACGGGAGAAACCAGATCCCCCGTTGTCCTCGACTTCGGCGGTCTTGACGCGACCATTGGCACCCACACAGGCCTTCACCTTCGTCACGCCCTCCTCTTCCAGGCGGCGCGAGGTCTCAGGATAGTAGTCGTCCACATTGGGCTGGCTGGACTTCGGGTTCAGTTTGAGAGCCGTACGGACCACCTGGCGCGTCACTGGCGGCGGCGCGGGCGGCGGCGGTGGCACTGGCTTGTCGGTGACATTGGTCAGCGCCGTGGTGGGCGTGTCGACCGGGATCTGGATGTCCACCACCGGCGGCGGCACTTCGACCGGCGGGATTTCCATCTTGGGCGGCGGCGGCGGTGGCGGCGGCTCGTCTTTCTTTTCCTCGTTGACGATATCCACCTTGATGGGTGCAGAGATGCTTTCGAGGAGCTTGACGGCGAAACCGCTCTTCAGCGCCCACAGCAGCAGTACATGAAACAGGATCAGCAGGATCAGGAACGTGCCGCGACGCGAAAGCCAGTTCCCAGACGAGTGTGTGTATACGCCCATGATCTCTCTTTTCTAATCAGCGCAAGTCAGCGCAAGACCCCAAGCAGCCCCCGGTGCTGCGAGCGCCGCAAGTTAGCGACGTTTGTGATCCTGCGCAAGTATTGCGGGACTGTAACCCTTGTGGCATTGCCTCGACAACCCGTCATGGCAGTGCACCAATGGCGCGCGCATGAACATCAACTGCTTTGAATGCTCTACTTTTGATGCGCATAACGAATCTGCTCACAGGTTGAGGCCTCCCGGTCATGAGGTCACCGCACCACGGCTGGCACTGCTCACCGTGCGCGCATAACGCGCAAGCACACCACGTGTTGCATAGGGCCGCGGCGCTCGCCATGCCTTGCGGCGACGCTTCAATTCCGCGGCGGTCAATTCCACATCCATGCTGCGCCTGACGGCGTCGATGACGATGCGATCGCCATTGCGCAAAAGCCCGATGGGCCCACCCAGCGCGGCCTCCGGAGAAATATGTCCGACCACGAAGCCGTGACTGCCGCCGGAAAAACGCCCGTCGGTGATGAGTCCGACTTTGTCGCCCAGGCCACGGCCCATGATGGCGCCAGTAGGGCTGAGCATCTCGCGCATGCCGGGCGCACCGGCGGGACCTTCACCGCGGATCACCACCACGTCGCCCGCCTTGACCTTGCCGGCCAGGATGGCTGCCGTAGCCTTTTCCTCCCCCTCGAATACGCGGGCGGGGCCGCTGAACTTCAGGCCTTCCTTGCCAGTAAGCTTGGCCACCGCGCCTTCAGGAGAAAGATTCCCATAAAGAACAATGAGATGGCTGTCCTTCTTGATGGGTTTATCGAATGGCATGACGATTTTCTGGTCCGCTGGGTAGTCGGCGACCCCGGCGAGATTCTCGGCCACGGTGCGCCCTGTGACCGTTAGACAGTCTCCGTGCAGCAATCCTTTGTCGAGCAGCCGTTTCATCAGCGGCTGGATGCCGCCGATGGCGATCAGCTCCGACATCAGGTACTTGCCGCTGGGCCGCACATCGGCCAGCACTGGCACGCGCTTGCCGATGCGCGTGAAATCATCGAGCGAAAGCTTCACTCCGGCTTCATACGCTATCGCCAGCAGGTGCAGCACCGCGTTGGTGGAGCCCGCCAGCGCGATCGTCACCGTGATCGCATTTTCAAAGGCTTTGCGCGTCAGGATGTCGCGCGGCGTGATGCCTTTTTTCAGCAGCTCGACCACCGCGGCCCCGGCACGACGGCAATCCTCGAGCTTGCTGCGGCTCTCGGCTTCCTGCGCCGAACTGTTGGGCAGCGACAGCCCCAGCGCCTCGATGGCCGAGGCCATGGTGTTTGCCGTGTACATGCCGCCGCAGCTGCCCGGACCGGGAATGGATTTGCGCTCCACCTCCAGCAGTTCGGCATCGCTGACACGACCGCTGGCGTGACCGCCCACGGCCTCGAATACCGACACGATGTCGCGGTGCCCCTCGCCTGGCTGGATGGTGCCGCCGTAAACGAAGACCGCCGGCCGGTTCATGCGCGCGATGGCCATGGCGCAGCCCGGCATGTTCTTGTCGCAACCACCGACCGCAACGAAGCCATCGAAGCCTTCGGCGCCGACAACGGTTTCGATGGAATCGGCGATCACTTCGCGCGACACCAGTGAATAGCGCATGCCCGGGGATCCCATCGAGATGCCATCGGACACGGTGATGGTGTTGAACAGCACACTCTTGCCTCCGGCGGCGTCCGCTCCGGCCGCAGCGGCGCGCGCCAGACTGTCGATGTGCATGTTGCAAGGCGTGACATTGGCCCAGGTGGAGGCAATGCCCACCTGCGGCTTGGCGAAGTCCGCATCACCGAAACCCACCGCGCGCAGCATGGCGCGGGCGGGCGCGTTCTTCAGGCCATCCACCACCACGCTGGAATGCTGGCGGATATTGACGTTTTCCGTTTTCTTGCTCATCGCGACTCTCGGGTTTCCCTGGTGTGTTTCATGCGGTTGAAGCCGATGGCTCCGGTCAGCGTCATCGCGATCGGCAAAAGCAGCGCGTAGCGGCCTGCGCCCGCTGCCATGCGTTCGAGCGCCGAGTAGGCCAGCACGCCCAGTGGCGGCGCAACCAGTCCGCGCATGCCGGTCAGCGTCACGTTGACGCCCATATATTGCTGCACCTTGCCCAGCGATGCGAAATCGTTGTGGCCGAGATTCCAGCCCAGATTGGCGCCGGCTGTGGCAATGCCGAACAGCAGCGCGGACACCCACAGCAGCGCCGTGATGCCGCTGAACACGGCGATGATCACCGCGCTCATGGCGCCGATCAGCACCCAGCACTGCCGTGCGCGGAATTCGATGACGTGGCCGGCGTCGAACAATCGCGCCCACAACGGCGTGAACACTGGCACGCACAGCAGCGGCACGATGGTCAGCAGCAGCACCTGCATCGCGGGCTGCAGATGCAGCTGGTCGGAAAACATCACGACCAGTTGCGCCGCGATCATCAGGTTGCCCGCGCCGTAGAACGCGAGACAAGTCAGGAAGCGGCGGTAGGAAGGATCCTCGCGCAGGATCCTGCGCATGACGCTGAAACTGAACACCTCATCGCTTGCGCCTTCGGCGTGCTCGGCCTGACGCAGCCGAAATGCCTGCCGTACCCGCGTGCGCCGGTACAGCCAGGCTGCGATCAGCCCGGAGAGACCTGCGACGGCGTACAGCACGCGCGCCCACTCGGGTCTGGTCTGCAGCACGATGCCTGCAAACGCCGCTGCCAGCGCCATGCCCAATGCCGTTACGGTGACAATGCGGCCAGTAATGCGGGCCAGCACATGCCGGGGATAGTTCGCGCTCCACACCGCGGTGCGCGCCGTCAGCACTCCCGCCCAGATTACACGCGCCGCAATTACCGACAGTACCGTGACAGCCAGACCACCGCTGGCGCGCGGCCATAGCCCGATGGCGCCGACCAGCACGGCAAAAACGGCCAGCAGCACCGACAACAGCCGGATGCGTTCGCGACCATGTGCAAGATTGGCCCAGACGAAGCTGGTCATGTTCGACAGAGCCGGCGCGCCACTGACGAAGGCCACTGCGAAATTCACGACTTCTCGCGGCGCCAGGCCCGTGAACCCCTTCTTGACCAGCACCGCGGCGGTGGCCCCTTCCACCATCCCCAGCGAGAAGCCCGACAGTGCCCAGGGCATCAGTTCGCGGCGGTACAACGCCTGCACCAGCGGTCCCGGATTGGCCAGGTTCATCCGTAGCGCCGGCGCAGCCAGGCACAGACTGCGCGCACCCCCTGCGCTTCGGCGCCGGCCGGACGCCCGGGGCGCTCCTTGGCGTTCCAGCCGTAAACGTCCAGATGCAACCAGCGCGTGGGATCAGCCACAAAGCGGCGCAGGAACAGCGCGGCGGTTACCGATCCGGCCATGCCACTGGCTGGCGCGTTGTTCAGATCGGCGATGCGACTGGCAAGTTCGTCCTCGTAGCCATTCCACAGCGGCATGGGCCACATCGGATCTGCGGTGGCAGTCGCCACCTGCACCAGCTCGGCCACCATCGCAGCATCACCGCCATACACCGGCGGCAGTTCCGGGCCCAGCGCCACGCGTGCCGCGCCGGTCAGCGTCGCGAGGTCGA
>DATNCK010000230.1:0-3965 GCA_035571575.1 Steroidobacteraceae bacterium
GACTCCGCATTTATCCGTATAGGCGGGTCTCCAGAGTGCTGCTACAAATGGCGCGAAGACCGGGAGAGTCCTGTGGATACGGCTACCGTCAGAAATTCAGAGTCGATCAAGACCCGTGGCCTTGCCGCGAGACTGCGCAAGATCATGGTGGTCATCGATCCGACCGTGCACGAGCAGCCGGCCCTGCAGAAGGCCGTGCGCATTGCCGCGCGCTGCAATAGCAGTCTTGAGTTGTATGTCTGCGATGCGCAGCAGGAGATTCCAGAGAGCTGGGCGGGCGGCTCGCGTTTCGAGGAGTACCGGGAACTGACACGCCTGCGGACGCTGACCGAGCTGCAACATCTGGCGGGGCCCATCAAACAGCAAGGGCTGGAGGTCAGTTTGGTGTGCGAATGGCATGCCTTGCTGGAGCAGGGCATTGGCTACCATGTGATCCGTACTCAGCCGGACTTGGTGGTCAAGGAGACTCACCGGCATGCGGCAATGTCCCGCGCCATGCTGGGGCGCACCGATTGGAGTTTGATCCGGCAGCTGCCCGCGCCGCTGTTGCTGACGCGCGCGCATGACTGGAAGTCGCCGCCCCGTATCTGCGCCGCAGTGGATCCATGTCATCCGGCTGATCGCGCTGTAGCACTGGATGCCGAAATCGTCGAGTACAGTCGTGTGCTGGCGGACGCACTGGAGGGCTCACTCGATGTCTGCCACGTACTGCAGACCCCTCCGCACCTGCCGGGTGATACGGTCACGCACGAGCAGAAGGCAGCCGCGCATGCGCGCGCCCGTAGTCTGGTCAAGGAGTTGGCGTGGCGCGGAGCGGCAACTACACAGTTTGCCGAAGGTGCCCCCGCCGAAGGCCTGAAGCGGCTGGTTCAGGAGCGCAAGCCGGATGTGCTGGTGATGGGGGCTTCATCACGTTCGCGCTGGACCCATGCGGGGCCGGCCGGTACCGCCGCGCAGATTCTGGAGAGCCTGGAATGTGACCTCATGGTCATCAAATCTCCAGGCTTCGTCAGTCCTCTGCTGGTCACCGAGGACTGAGGTCACCAATGATCCACCGGCAACGGATCTGGTGCACGCTGCTCGCCGCTGCGATGCCGATCATTGGACTGGGCGCGCCTGCGGCGCGTCAGGAGTACGTCAACGCCATGAACGCCAAGCCTGACGCAGGCCGCGGCGGACTGCTCTTTGCCACTTGTGCGGCCTGCCACGGACCGGACGGCGGCGGCACGGTGGATGGCAATGTGCCGCGAATCGCCGGCCAGCATCGGCAGGTTATCGTCAAGCAGATCACCGACTATCGGCATGCCCGGCGTGGGGATCCACGCATGGAGTACATCGCAGACAAGCATGTGCTGAAGGATGCGCAGGCCATCGCCGATGTGGCGCAATTCATCTCCGCGCTGGAACCGCAGACACCTGCCGGAACTGGGCGGGGCGATGCGTTGGAACTGGGGCGACAGATCTATCTGGGGCGTTGCAGCGCCTGCCACCGGCGCTCGGGGGAAGGTGATGCCCAGGCCATAGCGCCGCGCCTGGCGGGGCAGCACTATGCATACCTGCTACGCCAGTCGAATGACGCGTTGGAAGGACGCCGGCCCGAACTCGCCAGCACGCATAACCAGCTGCTGAGGGATCTGGAGCGCGCCGGCCTCCAGGCTTTGGCGGATGTGCTGTCGCGGGCCGACCGAACGGAAGGTCAGGACAGAAGGTAGGCCAGAGACTGGTCAGGATTCCTTGACGTCGAGCACCATTCGCACCAGTTGCGCCACGGAGCTGGCGCCCATCTTCTCCATCACATGCGCGCGGTGAATCTCCACCGTGCGCTGCGACAGGCCCAGGTCGCCCGCCATCACCTTGTTCTGTTTGCCCTCCGTGAGCAGCTTCAACACGTCCTTCTCGCGGGGCGTGAGCGATTCGAGCCGCTCGCGGATCTGGCTGTGCTGATGCAGCGAGGAGCGGGTCTCCCGATCGCGTGCCAGTGCCTTCTGGATCCGATCGATCAGGTCCTGGTCACGGAAGGGCTTCTGCAGGAAATCAAAGGCACCGTGCTGCATGGCTTCCACGGCCATGGGCACATCGCCGTGACCGGTGATGAAGATCACCGGCAGGATGGCACCCTTCAGGTTCAGCTGCTGCTGCAGCTCTATGCCGCTCATGCCGGGCATGCGGATGTCGAGTACCAGACAGCCGGGCTGCTCAGGGTCAAAGGCGTCGAGGAATTCACGTGCCGACGCTAGTGCGGTGGCCGTGATGCCGATGGATTTGAGCAGCATGCGGATGGAGGAGCGTACTCCGGAGTCATCATCCACGACGTACACGACAGCGGGTTTAGTCTTCATGCGGTGACTCGGCGGGTGGGAGGGTAAGCGTGAAGCAGGCGCCGCGCGGGGCGGCAGGCTGGTATTGCACCGTACCGCCATGCGCCTGGGCAATGGTTTGGCTCATGGGCAGACCCAGACCGGTGCCCTCGGGCTTGGTGGTACGAAACGGATCGAACATACGGTCCAGGATCTCTGCCGCAACGCCTGGGCCATTGTCGCTGATCGCGATCTCGCAGTCGCCGGTTTGCGTTTTTCGGCAGCGGATCTCGATTTCCCGGGTGCCTGCAGCCTCGCCGTGCAGGGATTCCAGTGCGTTGCGGAGCAGATTCAGCAAAGCCTGTGTGATCTGCACGCGGTGAACAAGCAGTCGCGGAGTGTGTGGGTCAAGCTCGAACCTGAGGCGCGTGTCATTGGCTTTCGCGTCGGCCATGGCGAGCGGGCGAAGATCTTCCATGAGTTCGGTCACAGTGACCAGCTCGCGCTTATCTTCGCCACCGCGCACTAGCTGGCGCAGCCTGCGAATAATGGAGCCGGCTCGGAGGGCCTCAGCGGCGATCTCCCGCAGGGCCTCACGTGTCTCATCGAGATCGGGTACCGGAGAGGCGAGGAATCGATCGCCAGCGCGGGCGTAATTGGCAATGGCGGTCAGCGGCTGATTCAGTTCATGCGCGATGCCCGCGGCCATCTCGCCCATGGTCGCCATGCGCGAGACGTTCATCAGGCGCTCATTGGTGCGGCGTGTCTCGATTTGCACCGTGATATCACGCACAAAACCGACGAACTGGGGCGGTTCGGCGCCATCGACCCGCCCCACGGACAGGTGGATGGGAAACCGGTGGCCATCCCGCCGCTGAGCCTCCAGCTCGCGGCCCACGCCGATGATGTGCGGGATGCCGGTACTGTGGTAACGGGCGAGGTGCTGGTCATGCGCGCTGCGGTCCGGCTCAGGCATCAGCACGCTGACATTGCGACCCTGGACCTCCGCCGCACTCCAGCCGAACAGGCGCTCGGCCGCTCGATTGAAGGCCTGAATGAGACCCTGATGATCAATGAGGACTACCGCATCGACCGCGGCGTCCATGACGGCAAGGAACTGATTGGATGGCATTGCCGGGCAGTATGCTATTTCAAGGGCTGCGGCCGCCTACGCACTTTCCGCAGGTGCATGGGGGGTCAACCGTCGATCAGTTCCTGAATCAGAGCCAGCAACTCGTCGGCGTTGATCGGTTTGCTGGTGACCCGCAGGTGCTTGTCGCGACGCAGGTCGGCAATGGCCGAGGAAGTGTCGCCGGTCACCAGGATCGCCGGAAAGTCAGACCTGAATCTGTCGCGCGCCGCGACCAGGACCTCGTTGCCGGTCCGTCCGCCTTCCAGGTGATAGTCCGTGATGATGACCTTGATGTCCGGATGCTCTGCAAGGCGTGCCAGAGCTTCCTCGGGCGTGGCGGCCGTCACGACACGGTATCCTTCGCCGCGCAGGAACATGCGCGTGGCATTGCGGACACCCGGATCATCCTCCACCAGCAGCAGGTGATGCGATGCGCCGGCCGGAGGTGCAGGGGAGGGGCGCGCCGGCTGTGCGGCAGGGTTCGCTTCCCCAACAGGCTCGCTGGCCGGAATATCCAGTGCAAAGGTAGAGCCCTG
>DATNCK010000231.1:0-2040 GCA_035571575.1 Steroidobacteraceae bacterium
CGCGACAGCCTGACCCTGGAAAATCTGGTGCGCGCTCACGCCGTGATCATGCGTGAACTGCAGGCCTTCCGCATGGAACGCGCGCTGCGCGAGACGCTGCGTTCGGCACAGGAATATCGCAAGCAGCTCGAAACCGTCATGACGCGCTCGAATGACGCGATCGCGCAGGTGCAGGAAGGCATTCTCGTGGATGCGAACCGCTCCTGGCTCGACCTGATCGGCGTGCCGGATGTGGAGCTGGTCGCCGGCCAGCCGATCATGGATTGCTTCGACGACAGCACGCATCTGGCGCTGAAGGGCGCGCTGGTGGCCTGCATGCAGGGTCGCTGGAGCGATCGTTCGCTGCAGGCGCGGATGCTGACCGCCGACGGCGGCTCGCTCGACCTGGAGCTGGTGCTGACGCTGGGTGAGCGCGACGGCGAAGCCTGCGTGCGCCTGATGGTGCCGACGCAGCAGCGCAGATCCGAGGACGTTGCCACCGATCTGGCCGAGGCGGTCAAGCGCAATCCCCGCACAGGACTGCTGTACCGCACCCCCTTGCTCGATGCCATGCAGAAACGCGCGGGCCAGGCCATGCAGGCCGGCACCCGCTACCTGGTGTACATCCGTCCTGACAATTTCGCGCGACTGGAACGCGAGCTGGGTGTGATACGCAGCGAAGAGCTGGTGGTTGCACTGGCCACGCTGGTGCGCGCGCAGCTGGCGCCGGCCGATCTGCTCGGACATTTCAGTGGCGCAGGCCTGCTGGCACTGATCGAGCGCGGCAATGCCCGCGATGCCGAGCTGTGGGCCGAACGCCTGGTGGAAAAAATCCATCGCCATGAGTTCACTGTCGGCGACCGTCAGTTGCGCGCCACCGTGTCCGTGGGCCTGGCCGTTGTGCCAGGCAGTGAGGACAAGCTGGAGGCCACGATCAGCGATGCCGTGGAAGCCGTTCGCCGCGGACGCAAGCGCGGCGGCAACCAGCTATGCGCCATCGCGCAGACCGATGCCGACGCTCGTGTGCAGGCCTACGACGCGATCTGGGTCAAGCACATCCGCGCCGCGCTGGCAGAGAACCGCTTCCGTCTGGTGCAGCAACCCATTGCCAGCCTGGCCGGTGGTGCGGAATCGATGTTCGACATGCTGGTGCGCCTGCTCGACAAACAGGGCAAGGAAGTCCTGCCATCGGAATTCATGCCGGCCGCCGAGCGCAGCGAGCTGGTGGCCATGATCGATCGCTGGGTGCTGGTGGCTGCGGCGCGTTTTGCCCTGCGCAGCAAGCCGGGCTGCCTGTTCGTGCGCATCTCGCGCGCCAGCGCACTCGATACATCGCTGGCCGCATGGCTCAAGGGTCAGCTGACCACGCTGGGGCTGGAACCAAAACGCCTGTGCATCCAGGTCACCGAAGAGACAGCCGCGCGTCACCCCGCCGAAGTGCGGCAGCAGGCCCGCGCGCTGAAGGATGTGGGGCTGCGCTTTGCGCTGGAGCACTTTGGCATCGGCATCGATCCGATGAGCCTGCTCGACACACTGCCGCTGGACTTCGTCAAGATCGACGGCTCCTTGATGCAAGGCCTGCCGGGCGACGAACTGCTGCAGTCGAAGGTGGCCAGCCTCATCGACGCAGTGCGCAGCCGTGAAGTCGAAACCATCGCCGAGCGGGTGGAAGACGCCAATACCATGGCCGTGCTGTGGCAGCTGGGCGTGCAGCACCTGCAGGGCTTCCTCATCCAGGCACCGGAAGAGGTGACCATGGCTACCAGCGACACCCAGACGGTGCCGATCCTGCGCGGCAATCAGGCAGCGACCGCGAGCCGGTCACCCGGACGCGCGCAGTAGCGTTCAGCCGCCGGTGACTTCCAGCCGGTCCACCTTGCGATAGTTGCGCGACAGCACGGCGCCGCGCTGTGCGCGTTCACCGCGGTAGTCCTGCAGTTCCTTCCACGTCAGCGTCATGCTGCGATCACCGCACCAGATGACCAGTTTCTGGCCTTCGGTGAGCGTGGCCACCGCCGTCAGCAGTTCCTCGCGCTGCAGCGCCTTCTTCGTGGGAATGCC
>DATNCK010000232.1:0-3286 GCA_035571575.1 Steroidobacteraceae bacterium
ACTGGAACGACGGCATGAACCGCGTCGGTGCGGCGGGTCGCGGCCAGAGCGTGTGGCTCGGCTGGTTCCTGATTCGCACCATCAGCATGTTCGCGTCCCTTGCGGAAACGCGTGACCCGCAACGATCGCTGCGCTGGCGCGCGGCTGCGGAGTCGACGCGCCAGGCTCTGGAACGCTCTGCCTGGGACGGGGAATGGTATCGGCGCGCGACTTTCGACGATGGAACCTGGCTGGGCTCGAAAGACAGTGACGAATGCCGGATCGATTCCATCGCCCAGTCATGGGCCGTGCTGTCGGAAGCCGCCGATCCGCAGCGCGCGACGCTGGCGATGGCCTCGCTGCAACGTCACCTGATTCGTCGCGAGGAGGGACTCGCGCTACTGTTCACGCCGCCTTTCGATCAAACGGCGCTCGATCCCGGCTACATCAAGGGCTATCCGCCCGGATTGCGCGAGAACGGCGGGCAGTACAGCCACGCCGCCATGTGGGCTGTGCTGGCCTTCGCGAAGCTGCGCGCCGCAGACCAGGCGCACCCGCTGTTCGCCCTCCTCAATCCAATCAACCACTCGCGCACAATGGCAGAGGCGGGGCGCTACATGGTGGAACCCTATGTCGTGGCCGCCGACATCTACTCCGTCGCGCCCCATGTCGGACGGGGCGGGTGGACGTGGTACACCGGATCGGCCGGCTGGATGTATCGCGCCGGACTGGAAGGCATTCTCGGCATTCGCCGCAAGGGCGATTTCCTGATCGTGGATCCCTGCATCCCCTCCGGGTGGCCGGGCTTCGAGGCGACGGTAAAACTCGCGCAGGCGGTGTGCCGCATCGAGGTTCGCGTAGCGCACGCCGACGAGCACCACGAACCGCATTCGGTGCTCGACGGAGTGCTCACACCGCACGCCCGCGAACCTGTCAGCGTCCCGCTCGACGGAAACAATCACCATCTCCTGATATTCGTGTGACATCAACCGCGACCGCAGTTGCGCCACCCGTCACCGGCTGGTCTAAGCGGGCCAGCACACAGACGTGCCGGAGTCCCGCCCACAGAGTGTGGAATGAGCACACCCTCGCCGACACATCGCGCCGCGAAGAATCGCCTTCTCAGCGCATTGCCAGCGGCGGCCCGGCACGCCCTTCTGGCGCGCGGTGAGCAGGTGGATCTCAGGCTCGCAACCGTCCTGTGCGAACCAGGCAAGGCCATCCGTCATGTATTTTTCCCCCTCGACTGCTTCGTGATGCTGGTTGCCTCGGCGGGAGACCACGACGAGATCGAAGTGGGACTGGTCGGCGACGAGGGCATGCTGGGCGTCACGCTGATGCTGGGCGTGCACTTCGCACCGCAGCGTTGGCTGGTGCAGGGCGCAGGCCGGGCGTGGCGGATCGAAGCGGGAGAGTTTCTCAATGAGCTCGCGATCAGCCCCGTGCTGCGCCGTACGCTGGATCGCTACCTGTATGTCACGCTGGTGCAACTGGCCCAGACCGCCGCCTGCAAGCGTTTCCATGTGGTCGAAGCACGGCTGGCACGCTGGCTGCTGATGGCTCGCGATCGGACGCATGCGGACAGGTTTCACATCACCCATGAGACCCTGGCCTCGATCATGGGAGTGCGGCGCGCCGGCATCACGCGCAGCGCCAGTTCGCTGCAGAAGCGCAGGCTGATCCACTACAACCGCGGCGATCTGCGCATTCTCGATGGGGATGGCCTGGAGGCCGCATCGTGCGCCTGCTACGCCGCGGACAATTTGATCTATGCAGGCATCTGCGGCAAGTTGCGAGGCAGTAGTCGGTCATACTCGCGCTTGACCACGCCGTAGCACTCGCATACGCGCTCCTCGAGCCCCATCCGGTCGAGTACCGTAATGCGCCCGCGGCTGTACCGGATGACTTCCAGCACCTGCAGCTTGCGCGCTGCCTCGGTAACCCCTTCGCGACGCACCCCGAGCATGTTGGCAATGAGCTCCTGGGTCATCGTGAGTTCGTTGCTCGACAGACGGTCAAGGCTCAGCAGCAGCCAGCGGCACAGTTGCTGCCCCACCGAATGATGGCGATTGCACACTGCGGTCTGCGACATCTGCGTGATCAGTGCCTGCGTATAGCGCAGCAGCAGCATCTGCAAGGCACCGTGGCGTTCGAATTCCTGCGTCAGCGCTTCGGCGCGCAATTGAAACGCGTGGCCCGCACTCTGCACCACTGCCCTACTGGGCGTAGTGCGGCCACCCATGAACAGGGCGATACCCACCATGCCCTCGTCGCCGACCACGGCGATTTCCGCCGAGGCGCCATCATGCATGACATAGAGCATCGAGACGATGCAGCTGGGAACGGGAAAGATGACCTGCTTCAGCTCGGTGCCTGATTCATAGATCACCTTGCCCAGCGGCATGGCCACCAGTTTCAGATCCGGTAACAGCCGATCCAGAATTTCGGCAGGCAGCGCCGCGAGCAGGCGGTTCTGGATTGGGGAGATTGTGGTGGACCTCGACGAGGTGAGGCGCTTTTTCGGGCGGGGGGCCATCTGCACAAGATGCAGCCGATGGGCTTGACGAGTCTGTGCGCTAGCGTACGAAGCGCAGTGCCATCGCAGCATCACCCGTTTGCTGGCCGCCCGTATGTTGGCCAGCGTACGGACCCGGGCGCAGCTCTCGGCTACTGTGAATTCATGTCCCATTGCACTCCAGCGCCGGCAGCGCGATGAATTCCCACCAGCGTTCCGCATTACTTCACCCACTTGGCCTGGATTTTGATTCGTTCCTGTACGCCCAGGTAGGCGATGACAACCAGGGTGGATTGCTCAGCGTTCTATCAGCGCTGGCGCGCCTGGGTGTGGATCCCTGGGAGGAAGCCGCAAGACTGGCCCGCCTGCCAGTGGACGTCGCAATACGCGCGCTGTCGGCGCTACTTGCGGGACTCCCCTCCGGTTCCGGCAAACCTTTGGACACCGTCGAGACAGCCACTCGCCTGGTCATTCTTCTGCCACGCGCATCGCCGCGCACGACGCCGTCGGCCCACCTGAGGCAGTTCGAAAGCCGTATCGGGATCACTCAAAAACGCTGGCTCATGGTGCTGCTCTGCACAGTGATTGTGACGCTGGTTGGCTCACAGATGTTGCGGCAGCATCGACTCGCAGCAGAGACAGCGCCTGCTACCGGCCACTCACCGCACTGATTCCCGACCAGCCGCCACTGCGACCTATTGCTGATTCACACTGCCGAGGCGGCGATCGATGCCTTCATGTTGCGGCGGGCTTTCCATTTCAGGCTTGTACAGCAGGAACTTGTCGCGACCA
>DATNCK010000233.1:0-2512 GCA_035571575.1 Steroidobacteraceae bacterium
ATCACCAATCCCGCCGTGGTCGTGTCAGACAGCTCGGGGTTGACGGCAGTGTTGCCTTCGCGTTGCGCGATGACGGCATAGGCGGGCTTGGTCGACAGTACCTTGTCGACGATGGTGATGCCGCTGCTGGAGACGTCAAAGCGCTCGGAAAGACTGCCGGCGCGCACATCGCGCGAGCGCGTGGCGCGCACGCTGAACAACGACAGCGGCTGCCAATCCGCACCAAGCTTCCACGCCAGGACTGCACCACTGCCGCTGTAACGTGCCTGACGCACCGCCGCGTGCAGATCCAGTCGCTGCGCCCAGGACGCGCCGCGCAGCAGGGGGACCAGTGCCTCGCCAAAGATCTCGCGCACGGAATAGCGTCCGGCGACATTCACCGCACTGGTGCGCTCGAAGATGTTCGTCGCTCCGGAGTACGCTGCGGGCAGGCCGCGATAGCCTGCACTGGCTGACGGTTCCACGCGCAGATTCTCGAGGGAATCGGGGAATCGACGCGCATGGCTGTCCGCCGATTCCAGTCGCCACGAGGCTCCTGCGGCGACGCTGACGCGTCCCGCAGGCAGCAATGGCAGGTCGCTGCGTACCGTCGCTTCCGCCGTCTGTTCATTTACATTCTGAAACTGCACGGCGTGACCTTCGGTGATCCATGCACGCGCTTGCGCGGAAACCGATCCAGGTCCGAAAAGGTTCACGGGGACGCAGCCATCGGTTGGAAAGCTCAGCGTGGAGCGGCAGACGATGCGGCCCGTGGCGGGATCTACCACCGAGTCGACAGCTCGGTACACGCGATCGATCCTGAGGGTGTCGTCGTAGCGGATCTGCGAGCTGTCGCGTCCGATCTGGTAGTAGCCGTCCAGGGACCAGCTCTCGTGATGCCACGTCAGGCCGGTGGTGGCCGACAGCAGATCGCTGCGCATGGTGGCGTGACCCCGGCCCAGATCGCCGTCGGCACCGATGCGTCCCAGCTTGAAAGAGTCGATGCCAGCCGAGCTCATGCGATCGTGGACCGTCTGGGGCAGAAAGGCATTGTCCCGATAGATGGTGGCCTCCCAGGGTCCCCAGAGGCTGGGGGGATCCTTGTCGAAGGCATTGCGTGTGCCTGCGGCCAGCAACTGCGCGAACGTGGAAAGGCTGGCAATGGGCTGTGTAGTAAAGCGGGCGAAAGTACTGACACGGCGCTGGTCCGGCAGTATCCAGATCAGATCCGCCGCCGGGTCGACTCCGCTGCCGCCGGCTTGTGTTGCTGGGGTGCGGTATTGACCTGCGACGAAAGGCGCCGTCACGCCGCCTTGCAGAAACTCAGTGCCTGCCAGCGGTCCGGAGGTGATGAGTCCGCCGTAGCTGTAACCGGTGCCGTGGACATCTTGCGCAAGGACTTCCTTCGGGCCGGCCGGGTCGGGATTTGCGATGGCGGCCGTGCTGTCGAACCAGCTGCGACTGCTGTAGCCGCGTATGCCTTCTGCGAGAGACAATTCGGCTGAAAGCAACAGACTCGACCGGTCACCGATGCGAGTGCCCAAGACGCTGCCGATCTCGAAATTCTCGTTGTCGCCGCGCGCGGAGGTGCCCACATTCGCATGACCGCGAAAGCCGAGAAAATCAGAGTCCAGGATCATGTTGACCACGCCGCTGACTGCGTCGGAGCCGTAGGCTGCCGAAGCGCCGCCGGTGACCACTTCGACTCGCCGTATCAAGCTACGCGGCATCAGAGCGACATCCAGCGTGCCAGAGCGCGAAGAAGGCACCACGCGTCGGCCATCGAGCAGTGTCAGGGTGCGGATTGAACCGATACCGCGCAGATTAAGATAGCTGGCACCGGCCGCGCCCGATGTGCCGAAAGACTGGGTCTGCGGTGTATCGCTGTTCAGGAAATGCGGCAGCTGCACCAGTGCATCGATGAGCATCGCCGGATTCGCGGCGTCGAGTTCGACCCGCGTGATCGCGGCAACCGGTGTCGGAGTACTCATGTTCTCGCGCTGGATGCGCGTGCCGGTGATGGACACCTCCGGCAGGTCACCCGTGGTCTGCAGAGGGTGTTCTTCCCCATCGGCATCGTTTCGGGTTTCTGCGACGGCTGCCGCCTGCGGTGGAGGCGCGCGCCGTATGGTGATCTGACCCCGTGTGTTGAGAAAGGCGGCCAGCCCACTGCCATCCAGGAGCTGTTGCAGGCCCGCGTTCACCTCAAAGCGTCCGCGCAGCGCCTGCGTGTTGCGTCCCTGCAGCAGATCGTAGGGGAACATCACCGGCAGCCCGGCCTGTTGAGCGAAACGCGTGACGCTCTGGGCAGCCGGGCCGGCAGGAATATCGAAATCTCGCGAGGCGGCACAGGCGCAGGTGCAGGCGAGCGCCAGCGCCAGCGCGGCCAGGCAGCGCCGCCAGCGGCGATGGGCGCTCATTGTCGCGGCGCGGAGCTGCGTCTGGGCCCGATGTGGATGACGCCGTCTGCGCCCTCGGTGGAATCGATACGGAAATTCACCCGCAGCGATTCGCGCAGTGCCGCGGTATCGCC
>DATNCK010000234.1:0-8859 GCA_035571575.1 Steroidobacteraceae bacterium
GTCGTAGAAACCGACCAGGCCGCAGGACAGCAGCACGCCGGTGGCGATCCACACGTAGCGATTCGACAGATCCGCCCACAGCAGTGTTGCGATCACGATGGCGACGATGATCAGTGTGCCGCCCATGGTGGGCGTGCCAGCCTTCTTCAGATGCGTCTGTGGCCCGTCATCGCGCACCTGCTGGCCAACCTGGTAGCGCGACAGCCAGCGGATCATCGCCGGACCGATGAGCAGAGAGATCAGCAGCGCGGAGGCCACGGCCAGGATGGCGCGCAAGGTCAGATACGAGAAGACGTTGAAACCGGAGTAATGCACCGCCAGTCTTTCTGCCAGCCAGTACAGCATGATCAATGCATCTCTTTGGCGCGTTCGCCGGTCACGCTGGCCACCACGCGCTCGAGACGGTTCGAGCGCGATCCCTTCACCAGCAGCGTCACATCCGATGTCAGCGCTTCGTTCAGCGCGCGTGCCAGCGACTCGGTATCCGGATACCAGCTCGCGCCACTGCCAAAGGTTTCCACCGCCAGAGTGCTCAGCGCTCCGGTGGCAAACAGTCGCAGCACACCGCGCTCACGCGCGTACTGCCCGATCTCCACGTGACTGCTGCGGGCGTGATCGCCCAGCTCTCCCATGTCACCCATCACCAGCCACGGCCGGCCCGGCATGCTCGTGAGCACATCGATGCCGGCGCGCATGGAGCTGGGATTGGCGTTGTAGGAATCATCGATCAGCCGCGCACCCTGCGTGGTGCGACCGGGCTGCAGACGTCCGGCCACGGGCTGCATGGCCGCAAGGCCCGCAACTACATCATCGAGCGACGCGCCCGCCGAGACAGCCGCTGCCGCAGCGGCCAGTGCGTTGCGCAGGTTGTGCCGGCCTCCGACATTCAGCTGCACCTGGCGCGTGCCCTGCGGCGCGCGCAGCACGAAACGGCTGCGGAAGCCTTCGTCGGTGAGCTGTTCGCTGACATCGGAAGCCGTGAAATCCGCGGAATTGTCGAGACCGAAGGTGACGATGCGCGCACGCGTCATGTCGCGCCACAGATCCGCATAGACGTCATCGGCGTTGATGATGGCCACGCCACCCTCACCGAGTCCGTCGACCATCTCGCCCTCGGCGCGCGCGACACCATCCATGTCACCGAAGCCTTCCAGGTGTTCCGCGCCAGCGTTGGTGATGAGACCCACATCGGGCCGCGCAATTTCCACCAATGCGGCGACTTCGCCCGGGTTGTTGGCCCCGATCTCGATGACCGCACTGCGATGCTCCTCGGAAAGGCGCAGCAGCGTGAGCGGCACACCGATGTGATTGTTGAGATTGCCGCGCGTGGCCAGACATGGCCCGCGCTGCGCGAGTATGGCCGCGGTCATTTCCTTGACCGTGGTCTTGCCATTGCTGCCTGCGACCCCGATCACCACGCCACGGAAGCGCGCGCGCCATCCGGATGCCGCCTGCGACAACGCCGCCTGTCCATCCGCCACTTCGATCAGTGGCAGGGGTGGCGCCGCCACTGGCCGATCCACTACGGCCGCCACCGCTCCGGCGGATGCTGCCGCGGCGAGGAAATCGTTGCCATCGAAGCGCGGCCCGCGCAGGGCCAGATAGATATCACCGCTGCGCAGGGTCCGGGTGTCGGTGCCCACGCCGCCGAAGGCGCGGTCCTCACCTTGATAGCGCCCACCACACAAGGTCGCGAAATCGCTCAGCGTGCGGTTCATGCTGTACCGCCCTGGACCGCAGCATCCAGCGCCGCGCGCGCCACTGCCTGATCACTGAATGGCCGCTGCTCGCTGCCGATGATCTGCACCGACTCGTGGCCCTTGCCGGCAATCAGCACGACATCGCCGGACGCTGCACCCGCGATGGCATCGAGAATGGCCAGCCTGCGATCGTGCATGACGCGCACGGGCGTGGTTGCACCCGTGGTGCCTGCCAGTATGTCGGCGACAATGTCCTGGGCAGACTCGCTGCGCGGATTGTCGTCGGTGAGAATCACCTCGTCGGCCAGTCGCGTCGCAACGCCGCCCATCAACGGCCGCTTGCCCCGATCCCGATCACCGCCGCAGCCAAAAACCGCGATCAGCTGACCCGCACAGTGACGCCGCAATACCTGCAATGCCTTTTCCAGCGCGTCGGGTGTGTGCGCATAGTCGACGACCACCAGTGGCGCGCCAGGCTGCGCAAGCAGCTCCAGTCGGCCCGATGGCGCGCGCAGTGCGCGTACGGCCTCCACTGCATGCGGCAGAGCGACACCTCCGCCCAGCAGCACGGCGAGCACCGCCAGCACATTGTCGACATTGAACTCGCCCAGCAGCCGCGTCTGGATCACGGCCGCGCCAAAACTGGATTGCAGCGAGAAACGCGTGCCGGCAGCGTCGAAGCAGACGTCACGAGCCTGCAACCACCGTCCCTCAGGCCGGGCACCGCCCGCCCGGCTGCTGCAGGCAATGCGGTCCGCGAAGGCCGGGCGCGCTGCGAGCTGCGCGCCGAATGGATCATCCACATTGAACACGCGCAACCGCACGTCGTCGCGCTCGAACAGGCTGGCCTTCGCAGCGCCGTAGCTTTCCATGTCGCCGTGAAAGTCCAGATGATCGCGCGTCAGGTTCGTGAACACCGCTGCATCGAAGCGCACGGCGTTGACGCGCCCGAGTGCCAGTCCATGGGAGGAGACTTCCATCGCCGCCTTGCGCGCGCCGTGCCCGACAAAAGCCGCGAGCTGGCGCTGCACCGTGACGGCGTCAGGCGTGGTCATTTCGCCAGCCACCGAGGTGCCGCCGAAGGCCGCGCCCAGCGTTCCCAGATACGCGGCCGGCAGATCGCAGGCCGTGAGCGCCTGCGCCAGCAGCCAGGCGCAGGTGGTCTTGCCATTGGTGCCGGTGACCCCGATCACATCGAGCTGGCGTGATGGCGAGCCGAAGAATCGATCGGCGATCAGGCTGGCGCGCTGGGCCAACTGTGGCACCTCGGCCAGCACGATGTCGGAGGCCAGCGCGGGCGGCCGATGCACGCCATCCGGTTCCCACACGATGGCCGCGGCGCCACGGCGCGCGACGTCCTGCGCGAAATCCAGACCGTGGTGACGCGTGCCCCGACAGGCCAAAAAAGCGCCGCCAGGGCGAACCTGGCGGCTATCGAGTGTCAGGCCTGTCAGCGAAACATCCTGAGGTACCACTGCCAGTCCGTGCAGCACGGACCCCAGTGACATGGAGACGGCGCTCAACGCCGCACCACCGTGGTGACTCCAGTCAGCGGATCTGCAGAGTGGCCGGTGGCAGCATCGGGCGCGACGCCCATCAACCGCAGCGCGCTGCCCACCACCGCAGAGAACACTGGCGCAGAGACGTCGGCGCCGTAGTACTTGCCGGCTGCCGGATCGTCGATGACCACGACCGCTGCCAGTCGCGGACGCGTCGCGGGAGCCACGCCACCGAACACTGCCGTGTGATGATCATCGAAATAATTTCCGCCGGCGTTCTTCTGCGCGGTGCCGGTTTTTCCCGCCACGCGATAACCGGCGATGGCGGCCTTGGTACCCGTACCATCCGACACCACCGACTCCAGCAGCGTAATCAGCGTGCGCGCGTTGGCCTCACTGAGCACGCGCTCGCCGGCCACATTGCCCTCGACCTTCAGCATCGACACCGGGCGCGCCACGCCGAGCGCACCGATGGTGGCGTAGCCCTGCGCCAGCTGCAGCGGCGTCACCGACAGTCCATAGCCGCGCGACAGCGAAGAGACGCCCACCGGACGCCAGCTGGCGTAGTTCGACAGCACCCCGGCGGATTCACCCGGAAAACCGCTCGCGGTCACATGACCGAAGCCGAGACTGGTCAGCGTGCCCCACAACTGCTGCGGTTCCAGCGCCAGCGCAATCTTCGTCATGCCCACGTTGGAAGATTTGGCCAGTATCTCGGCAAGACCGATCGCGCCGAGCGGATGCTCATCCGGCACGATGGCGTTGCCGACCTTGATGAACCCAGGACTGGTATCGATGATGCTGCTGGCATCGAAGCGCCCGGACTGCAGCGCGGCGGCCACCACGAAAGGCTTGATGCTCGAACCCGGTTCGAGAATGTCGGTGGCCGCACGATTGCGGTACATCGACGGCGTGACCTGGCTGCGATCATTGGGATTGAACGTGGGCTGGTTGACCATGGCGAGGATCTCGCCCGTGGTCACATCGATGACCACCATCGAACCGGACTGCGCGCGATTCTCGGCGATGGCCGATTTCAGTTCGCGATAAGCCAGGTACTGGATGCGCATGTCGAGGCTCAGCGACAACTCGCGGCCCGCGCGCGCGGTGCGGATGTTCTCCACATCCTCGACCTTGCGACCCATGCGATCCTGGATCACGCGCTTGCGGCCAGCTTCGCCCGCCAGCCAGTGATCGAAGGCCAGCTCCGCGCCTTCCTGACCCTCATCATCGACATTGGTGAAGCCCAGCACATGCCCCACCACTTCGCCGGCCGGATAGTAGCGTTTGTATTCACGCACCAGATTCACGCCGGCCACATTGAGCTTGCGCACCGCCTGCGCCTGGGCCGGAGGCAGGTGCCGCGCCAGCCACAGGAAGCTCTTGTCCTGACTGCTGGAGATGCGTCGTTCGAACTCGCGCGGATTGCGCTGCAGGGTCCTGGCCAGATCGCCCCACTGCTCGGGCACCACGCCCAGCTCGGCCGGATTGGCCCACACCGATTCCACTGGCGTGCTGATGGCCAGCGGCGTGCCATTGCGATCGAGAATGCTGCCGCGATTGGCCACCGTGGTGACTTCGCGAGTGAAGCGCGCATCACCCTGGCTGATCAGGAATTTGTGATCCACCAGCTGCAGATCCACGGCGCGCGCGACCAGCCCTCCGGCAGCCAGCAACAACACGCCAAAGGCGAAAAACGCCCGGATGCGAAAGCTCGAGCTATCGGATCGCGCGGCCCGGCTCACGGCGTCACCACGCGGATGCGCGCCGGATCAGGCGTGGTCATCTGCAGGCGCGTAGTAGCCACGCGCTCCACGAAGGCCTGCGTGGACCAGGCACTCTGTTCGAGCTGCAGCTGACCCCACTCGGTTTCCAGACCATCACGCTGGCGATGCAGCCGTTCGAGTTCGACGAACAGCTCGCGCGAGCGATGGCGCGTGTAGACGGCGCCAGCGGCCGACGCCAGCACGCCGAACCACAGCACGGCGACGATCAACCAGCCCTGAGTGACCAGCCGCATCATGCCTGTGCGCCGGCGTCGGCCGGCAATCGTTCGGCAACGCGCAGAATGGCCGAGCGCGCACGCGGATTGGCGGCGACTTCGCCTTCACCGGCGCGCTGCTTGCGACCAATCAACCGCAGGCGCGGCGTGAACGGCGGCGCCACGGGCAGATGCGCCCACGCCGGATCAGGCTGCGCCTCGCGTCGCATGAAATGCTTGACCATGCGATCTTCGAGCGAGTGAAAGCTGATCACCGCCAGGCGTCCGCCCGAAGCCAGCACCTGCAACGAGGCGTCGAGGCCGCGCTGCAATTCACCCAGCTCATCATTCACATGCATGCGCAGCGCCTGGAAAGTGCGCGTGGCCGGATGCTTGCCGCGTTCACGCGTGCGCACCGCACCACTGACCACCCGGGCCAGCTGCGCAGTAGTGAGAATGGGTTCGCTGGCGCGGGTTTCGGTGATGGCGCGGGCGATGCGACCGGCGAAACGCTCTTCCCCGAGCGTACCGATCACGTCACGGATCTCATCAAGCGTGGCGTGGGCGAGCCATTGCGCAGCGCTGCTGCCGTGCGCCGGGTCCATGCGCATGTCGAGCGGACCTTCGGCCTGGAAACTGAAGCCGCGCGCAGCTTCGTCGAGCTGCGGCGAAGACACGCCGAGGTCGAACAGAATCCCTCGACAGGGACGTCCTTCGCCATGTGCCTCGACCAGTGATGCGAGCGCGCCGAACGCAGCGCGGACCACCAGTAGGCGCGGCTCTGCGTGGAAGCGCGCGCGAGCTGCATCGATGGCCTGCGGGTCGCGGTCGATCGCGAGGACTCTTCCATCTGGTCCCAGCGCGTCGAGAATGCGCGCCGTGTGCCCGCCGCGGCCGAAGGTCGCATCGATATACAGTCCGGATTGCGCCGCACCCACGGACGCGCCAACGCCAAGCGCTTCGAGGACTTCTTCGACAAGCACCGGCTTGTGCTCAAGCAACGATGTGACTCCCCTGCGTTCAGCATCACAGCGACAACGCACTGAACTGCGGCGGCAGTTCCGTACCCGACAGCGGCGTCTTGGCCCACTCCGCGCAGTGCTCGATCCAGCGCTGCTCATCCCACAATTCCAGCCGCTTTCCCTGCCCGATCAACATGGCCGAGCGGTCCAGCGTGACGAAAGCACGCAACTCGCTGCTCAGCGCGATGCGCCCGTGTCCATCCAGTTCCACCTCAGAGGCGCGACCCACCAGCAGGTGCTGCAGCTCGTAACTGCGCGGATGCAGGCTCGGCAGGCCCATGACCTGCTGTTCGATCTGCTCCCAGTCGGGTGCCGAGTAGATAAGGAGGCATTTGTCCCGGTCGGCGGTCACCACCAGGCGGCCCTCGCTCCGGGCGGCCAGCAGGGCGCGATGGCGCGTGGGGACCACGACCCGACCCTTGTCATCGACAGTGACTTTTGTTGCGCCGCGGAACATGCCCTGAAACGCGGTTTACCCACGTCTCCCCACTTTCGCCCACTAGCCACCACTATAGGAAGCGTGACGACCTTATGTCAACGCGGCGGGGCAATATTTTTGTTTATGGCACAACGACTTACGCGACTTCTGAAAAGTGGGAGCTACGTCGCAGGATATCCTTTTGATTCCGGGACTTGGGAGAACTAGCTGATAAAGCACTTCGCATCGGACCGTGAGATAAGGGGGAGCCGGCCGATAAGCCGGGTTCTGTCGAGGGCAATCATTCCTCTACGAACTGCGTCACCGCAGCCCTTTAGCAGCCTACCCGGAAGCACGCGGGACCCACGCTGCAGCAGGATCTTGCGATCCCCTGCGACTTCCCTATTTGGCCTTGCTCCAGGTGGGGTTTTCCATGCCGTCGAGTGTTGCCACCGACGCGGTGCGCTCTTACCGCACCGTTTCACCCTTGCCGGCACCCGGATCGGATTGCTCCTCACCAGGCACTTAGGCGGTCTGTTCTCTGTTGCACTTTCCGTGGGCTCACGCCCCCCAGGCGTTACCTGGCACCTTGTCCACTGGAGTCCGGACTTTCCTCCCCGGTGCGTCTTGCGACGCCCCGCAGCGATTGCCTGGCCGGCTCCCCCGCGCGCACCATAGCAGCCGCTTCGGCCCATTGCGCGCTCTAAATCAACCAAGGAATCCCTCCATGAAGAACCGCAAGATCCGCTCTGTCGGCGCCATGCTGCTGGCCGCTGCGATGCCAGTACTGGCCGCGGACAGCCTCGCGGTGAAGACCGGCCTGTGGGAAACCACCGTGACCATCAACATGTCGGGCATGAGCATTCCTGCGGACGCGCTGGCCAAAATCCCGCCTGCGCAGCGCGCACAGATGGAACAGATGATGCAGCGGGTGGGTGCCGGCGCGCCGCGCCCGATGAAGGAGAAATCCTGCATCACGGAAAAGGACCTGAAAGAAGGCCCGTTCCGCAACGCGACTAATCAGGGCGGTCAGCATTGCACATACACGCCAGTCAGCATGACCGCGCGCCACCAGGAGCTGACCTTTCAGTGCACCACCGACAGCGGTCACGGCACCACCGGAAAGATGGTGCTCGACGCGCCGGACAGCACGCATGTCAACGGGACGGTGGATGCGAAGACCGAGGCCGGCACGGCAAACGTCAAGCTCGCCACGCAATGGCTGTCCAGCAGCTGCGCGGGGGCCGACGCCAAATAGTCCTTGAGCGCGTCAGCGCGGCGGCTCCATGCCGTGCTGACGTTTCGTGTCGATGGCCTGCGCCGAAGCCATGAATTGCAGCAGCGCGCGTCCCTCATCCGGTCGTGCGGAAACAGAACAGATGCCGCCGGAAAAAACCGTCAGTGTCTGGATCGCAGGCGGCAACGGACCCAGCACTGCGATGCCCTCGAGATTCATCAACTCGCTGAGCTGCTGAAAACCCAGCGCCACCTTGCCTGCGGCAACCAGCGATCCCACTGGAACACCGGGCGGTGGCACGACAATCCGCGATCGGATCTGCTCGAGAATGCCCCAGCGTTCGAACAGTTTTTCCAGGTAAACGCCGCTGGGTCCGGTGGAATAACTCAATGTCGGCGTGGCCAGCACCGCCGCCTTCACATCTTCTTCCGTTGCGATGGCTGGCCGCGGCGCCCCCGCGCGCACAGCGATGGCGACTCCCGATTCGACCAGATCGACGCGGCTGCCGGGCAGCACCTTGCCCGAGGCCATGAGCTTGTCGATGGCATTGGAAGCCAGCACCACCACGTCGAAAGCCTCGCCCTGCTCGATGCGCTTCGCCACATCGACGCCGCCGCCGGCGGAGGCTTCCACGCTCTGGTTGGTGCGCAGGCGAAACTGCACCGCCAATGCGGCCAGCAGTTCGCGCGTGGCCATCGAGGAAATCATTCTGAGGGAGGTGTCTGGCATCGTGATCATTCCTGCGGTTCAGCCGGCGCATCGCCGGGCCGGATACTTCTGGCATAGACCTCGGACTTGCGGCGACCGGTGAGCTGCGCCACCAGCGCCGCGGCGCGCGAGGGCGGCAATTCTGCGGACAGCAGATCGAAGGCGCGCGCAACGAAGGCGTCATCGGGCGCGGCTTGCTCTCCATTTGTGCCGGCGACAACCAGCGTGATTTCGCCGCGCGCAAAATTGCCATCTTCACTGCCGATTTGCAGCAGCTGCGAGATGCTGCCGCGA
>DATNCK010000235.1:0-14299 GCA_035571575.1 Steroidobacteraceae bacterium
CGCTGGATCGAAATCACCCTGCCCCCTCGCGCCATGCGCTGGAATCTCTGTTGGATATCAACTCGCAACAGGAAGTGATCCGCGCTGACGCGAAGCTCCCCGTTAAGGGGCACGGTATATCATCAATTCCTGACACTGGGAATAAGAATTCCCATATGTAGGATTTATTGTCTGAGCAAGTAGCTGCGCTGGAGGGACCTCTTTCGGATCAATGCATGGCCGGGGCGATGGATTTTTGCTGCGCAGTCAATTGCTGCGGCCTGGCGTTCGAGTCGGGTTTGGGAGTCGGGGCACCGGCTTGTCAGCCGGGAACCAGCTCGAACTCGATGCCGTCGACGTCCTGAACTCGCAGCACAGCCCCTTCGCCACCGGTGACCTTGCCACCCAGTGTTGCTACCGCAGCGGCGACAGCGGCCTTGTCGAATGCATCCACGCGGATGCCGAAGCGCTCGATCCGCGACTTCGCGTTGCCGTATTCATAGGAGGCGGCGACCAGCTTCAGGTAGCTGCCATTGCGGAACTTGAATGTCGCGTCTTTCTTGTTGCGCGCACTCTCCTTGCCATACAGCAGGCGGTAGAAGTCGAGCGCACGATCCAGGTTGCTGACACGCACCTGCGCGTATTCCAGGCGGCGCGGAGTGACCAGTCCCTGATTCCAGGGCACGAGATCCGAAGGCACGGCCGCGGTAACCAGCGTGTCGGGCGACGGCAGGAACTGCACTTCGTTGCCATCGGGGTCGTTGAAGGTTCCGCCAAAGCCTCCGCCTCCCGGAAACTGCCCAAAGCCCTTCGCGGCAAATGCGTCCTTCATCTGCGCAAAGATCTTCTCGCTGTCGCGCCGCCATTCAGCCACGGAGGTGCAGAAGTGGCCGATCATGGTGGGACGGCCCGAGGCCGCGCCCACGGCGATGTAGCCCACCGCCCGATTTTCGGGCAGCGTGCCCAGCAGCACGAAATAACGCTGGCCGCCACGGAACGGCTGTGCGTGCAGCGCGGTGCGCAACAGTCCCATGTAGAAGCGCGTGCTCTTCTCGACATCGGGCACCGAAACATCCAGGTGGTCGATGCCCGGCGTATCGACGGGCAGCAGCTTGCGCTGCTCTTCGGACCAGGCGGGCACAGAAGCGCCAGCACCGGCTGCCGCCAGCAGCATCAGAAGTTCGCGTCGCGAGGTATGTGTCATGCCTGAATCCCCGATGCTGGTATTTTTTGTATGCACTGACGACTATACGTTACCTCAAGTCCGATCTGCCGTGGCTTGGGGTGCGGATTGATCCATGGGGACTCTTTTATATAGTCCTTATATGGTCCTTCGAGAACGGCGGATCGGGTGCGGTCTGCCGGTGTCATGTCCTCTCTTCGCAGGACAGACCCATGCAATGTGGATCGCTAGCGTGCAGCACACTACTGAAGAAGGCGGCCATGCCCCACAAGCGAACTGATCGCGTTCAGCGGCGAGGATTCCTGAAGGGCGCCGCCGTCGGCGGACTTGCTGCCGCGATGGCGCCCCTGGCAACTGCCGCGCAGGATACCAGTCAGCCCGCTCGCAACCTGCCCCGCAGTGCGGGCCCCACGCCCGGCAATGTCGAAACCAGTGCGCGCGCGCAAGGCGTGACCTACGCCAGCTGCGGCGGCGACTACATGGTCGATGTGATGCGCAGCCTGGGCATCGAGTACTTTGCGGCCACGCCGGGCAACACCTTCATGGGCCTGCATGAGTCGGTGGTGAACTACGGCATGACCACGGCGCCGAATCTGCGCTTCATCACCACCATGCATGAGGAGGCATCGGTGGCGATGGCCCATGGCTACGCCAAGATCGAAGGCAAACCGATGGCGTGCGCATTTCACGCCACCGTGGGCCTGCAGCATGCCTCCATGGCGATCTACAACGCCTACTGCGATCGCGTGCCGGTGTTCATGCTGACCGGCGCCGGCATCGAGGCGGACAAGCGCTCGAGCGCCATCGAGTGGATCCACACCGCCGTCGACGGTCCGGGCATGGTGCGCGACTACACCAAGTGGGACGACACCCCCGGCAACCTGCAGGGCTTTGGAGAGAGCGCGGTGCGGGCCTGGAAATTCGCGATGACTCCGCCTTATGGGCCCACTCTGCTGGCGGTTGACACCGAGCTGCAGGAAAACGAGATTCCTGGCGGCGCGACCCAACGTCCGCCGATTCCCCGGCTGCCATCCTCCCGGCCACCTTCCGCGGACGCGGAGACGGTGCGAGAAGTGGCCAGAATGCTGGTCGGCGCCGAGCATCCACTGATCTATGTCGACCGCTGCGCTCGCACGCCGGCGGGACTCAAGATGACGGTCGAACTGGCGGAGATCCTCGGTGCTCCCGTGGTCGACAGCGGCAATCGCATGGGCTTCCCCTGGCGCCATCCGCTGAACCAGGGACGTCGCTTTGGCGAGCTGCGCAGTCAGGCCGATGTCTTGCTTGCGTTGGAGCCGGGCAATCCCTTCGAACTGGTTACGGCCAAGCGTCCCGATGGCGAGCTGCGCAGGATTCTGAACGACAACGCCAAGTCGATTACCATCTCCTCGGCCGAGCTCTATCCCAAAGGCAACTACCAGAACCTGGAGCGCTACGCCGGAATGGTGGATATCGCTGTGCAGGCCGACGCCGAAGCGACGCTGCCCTTCCTCATCGAAGAAGTCCGACGCCTCATGCCGGCAGGTCGCTCGGCATACGATGCACGCGCACGGGCATTTGCCGCACTCCATCAGCAGGATTACAACACCGCATTGCAGGAAGCAGTCTACGGCTGGGACGCCAGCCCCATCTCCATGCCGCGCCTGGCGATGGAGATGTATGAAGTCATGAAGAGCGAGGACTGGTCGCTGCTCTCGCATCATTACTGGCAAAGCAGCTGGTCGCAAAGACTGTGGGCCGCCGACAAGCACCATCAGTACATCGGCGGTTCTGGCGCTGAAGGCGTTGGTTACACCTCACCGGCCAGCCTGGGGGCGGCGCTGGCCAACCAGAAGCACGGTCGACTCAGCGTTGCGATCGTCGGCGACGGCGATCTCATGTTCGGTCCCGGTATTCTGTGGACGGCAGCGCACGAGCGCATCCCGATTCTCTACATCGTGCACAACAACCGTGCCTACCACCAGGAAATCATGCAGATGCAGGCCATCGCAAACCGGCGTCAACGCGGCGTGGATCGCGCCGGCATCGGCTGTGCCATCACGGATCCGAACATCGACTATGCAATGGTCGCCAAGGGCATGGGCGTCTACAGCGAAGGGCCTGTCGAGAACCCCAACGATCTGGGTGCCGCGCTGCGTCGCGCGGTAGCTGTGGTCAAGAAGGGCGAACCGGCGTTGATCGATGTCGTGACGCAAGGCCGGTAGGAGAGCAGCACCATGATGCCCGCGAAACTCTCGCTCACCATCGCCCTGATTCTTGCCTCTGCTGCTGCCGCGGCACAGTCACCCGTCAAGGGGGATGCTGTTCGCGGCACAAAGATATTCACCACGTTTGGCTGCTACCAATGCCATGGCTATCAGGGACAAGGCAGCAATGCGGGATCGACACTCGCACCCAATCCGGTTGCCTACGCGGCATTCGCGTACCAGCTGCGCCAGCCGCGTGCGCGGATGCCCGCCTACTCACTGAAAATTCTTTCTGATCAGGATGCGGCAGATCTCTACGCTTATCTGCTGACCATACCCAAAGCCAGAGCCGTGGCGGACATTCCACTTCTGGCAAAAGCGCAAAAACCTGAGAAGTAAGGACCGGCTCATGAAACAACCCATCCGACTCGCCCTTGCCGCAGTCCTGATGCTGGCGGCAGCCAGCCTGACCGCTGCGGCGCCAGATGCACCGTCCATCGCACCGGTGCCGCAGAACGCCACCGAGAAAGCCGCCCTCGACGTCATGGCCAAGATCGGCTGGGGAACCAACGCCGCCACGCGCGAGCTGGACGAGGATCTCTGGCACATCATCAACCAGGCCAACCTGGGATTGATCTGGAGTCGTCCCGGATTGAGCCTGCGGGATCGAGAGCTCATCGTGATGGCGGTGCTGGTCGCGGTGGGATCCCCCGGCATCTCGCACTTGATGGAGCAGGCCGACGGCGTGGGCATTACCGACGCCGAGATGAAAGAGCTGATCCTGCAGACCATCCCCTACTCCGGTCAGCCCAATGCGATCTCGGCGATGGTTGCGCTGAAGCGCGTCCAGTCAGAACGAAAGCCGAAGCCGTAACTTCGCCCAATTGTCCTAAGACGAGAGGACAGACGCCCCCGGTACCGCGAGGTACGTTCAATCATCGGACGTAAGAATCCGAAGTGGCGCACGCGTCCGCGCGTGCGCTTCATGAGCGAACACAATATTCAGGGGGCTTCATGAAAGGTCATCTCCATCGGCGTCTCAGCGCCTCCGGCTTGCTGGTCGCGATGGTCGCGCCAGCCACCGTGCTGGCCCAATCCGCCGAGAAGGTGGAACTGGGCGAGATCATCGTCACGGCGCAGCATGTTGAGGAGAACCTGCAGAAAGCGGCCATTTCCGCCACCATCGCCACCGGCGACTCGCTCATCGAGCGCGGCATCGTGGACACGGCCGGCCTGGCCAAACTCGTGCCGGGCATCAGCATCGCGCCGAACAACGCCTACACGAACTACAACATTCGCGGCATCACCAGCGGCGGCACCAACGCCCTTTCAGACACCGCGATCGCCGTGAACTACAACGAGGTCTCGCTGGCGACCCCGAGTTCGGCCAGTGGCCTTTACTATGATCTGGAACGTGTCGAGTTGGTGAATGGCCCGCAGGGCACGCTCTACGGCCGCAACGCCACCGCGGGCGCCATCAACGTCGTGGCCAGGAAACCCATCATCGGCGAGTTCAGCGGCAATATCGGTCTCGATGGCGGAAATTACGACTCCTTCAATGGACGCTTTGCGCTGAATGTGCCGCTGTCCGGAATCGCTGCCATGCGCATCGCAGGCCAGACGGCCAATCATTCGGGTTACTACTCGGATGGCAGCAGCAACCAGCATGACAAGGCCGTGCGCATTTCTTTCCTTGCCACGCCGACCGATCAACTGAGCCTGTATCTGACCGGTGACTATGCGTCGACCGACAGCAACGGACTGGGCACTACGCTGCAGCAGGCCTGCGGCACCTCGTTCTGCTTCGTGGCAGGTCCGCGGACTGGACTGCAGGATCTGATGCAATACCTGCCCCAGGCCAGGCCCGAGAACTACACCGACAGCTACTTCTGGGGCCTCACGGGCACGCTGACCTGGAACACTGACGCCGGCACACTGACCGTGATTCCCGCGTTCCGGCGCCACAGCGCGCACACCATCGCCAACAATGCGAGCTTCGGATCATTGCGCGGCTTCGATGAACCCATCCAGAAGAGCATTGAAGTGCGCTTCGCATCGCCGCAGGACCAGCGCTTCAAGTACCAGGTCGGCGTCTACGGCCTCAAGGTGGACATGGATGGCTTGGGAAACAGCGAGACAGCGGCAAATCGCTCGTACAGCGCCAACTTCTACACCTCCGAGACCACCAGCTACGCACCGTTTGCACAGCTGACCTACAGTCTGACTGACAGCCTGCGCATCGTTGGCGGCGCACGCTACACCACCGACAAGAAGAGCACGGACAGCCTGCGGTACACGCTGTTGAACATCGGCGGCGCGAATGTAGTTCTTCCCGATACTCCGCCGGCCGTGGGCCCCAATGTGCGATTCAATCTGGAACTGGATGAATCCAAGAAGTGGACTTCCACGACCTACAAAGCCGGGCTGGAGTGGGACATCGCGCCTGAGCACTTCGCGTATTTCGACGTCCGTTCGGGCTTCAAGGCAGGTGGCTACTTCTTTGGCCCGCCAGGCAACAATACGTACAACCCGGAAAAGCTGACCGCCTACTCCTTTGGCAGCAAGAACCGCTTCTTCGACAACCGGCTGCAGGCCAACCTCGAGGCATTCCTCTACGACTATTCCGGACAGCAGCTTGCGGTGAACCTGCTTCTGAACGGCCAGCAGGTGGTCACCACGCAGAACGTCGGGCACTCCAAGATCAAGGGCTCTGAACTGACCGTCGACTGGCTCGCCCTCGAGAACACCCGCTTTGGATTCAACGTGCAGTGGGCGAAGGGTGATTACGACAGCCTGATCTACGTCCAGTCCACCGGCAAGGCGACGTCAGGAACCGCATCCACTTCTCGATGCGTGGTCACGCCGCTGGCGGCGAGCCAGTTCCAGTGGGACTGCAGCGGCCTGGGCTTCCCGGGCCTGTCGAAGTGGGCCTACAACCTGGATGGGGAACAGACCTTCCACCTGCCCGGTGGCTCTTCGATATCAGTGCAGGCGAACTATCGTTATCAGGGACCGCGCGACACTTCGCTGCAGTTCACCAATGGCAGCAGGACGGCCGCATCGAAGTTCATGGACGCCAACCTGCAGCTGCGCGCGCCATCCGGCAACTGGGACGTTACCGCGTATGTGAACAATCTCATCAGGAACCAGGCGATTGTGCGCGCGCAGGCTACGGGCGTGAGCAACTCTGTCATCTATTTTGCCGGCGTTGCCGCTCCGCGGACCTACGGTTTGCGGACCAACTTCCGGTTCTAGTGCCCGTTGGGCAGCGGCTGCGGCTTCCGGGAACTTTCCCCCTCCCGGGGGCCGCGGCCCCTGCACTTCACGCTCAGTGCGAGACCAGCGAACACAGCTCGTAGGGACTCGACACGCTCAATCGCTGATAGGCGCGGCGCCGATAGGTGAGCACGGAGGTCTTGGCAATCTGCAGATCCAGTGCCGTGGCCTCGACACTCATTCCCACCGCAGCGCGTGCGCAGACCTGACGTTCACGCAATGTCAGTTCAGCAAATCTCTTGGCGAAACGCTCTTCCATCTGCGCCACGGAGAGCTGTGAGCGCACCTCCTGCCCGTTGCGGCTCAACGGCAGCATGGGCAAAGCGAGGCAAGCGAGTCCGATCAGCGCGTTGATTTCATCGTCGGAAAACAACCCTTCGGAGGCATGTCGCGCAACATTGATGACGCGCCATGCGTCTGGGCCACGCTGGATGACCGAGACTCTCTCGACGATGCCGGCATCGTCGAACACACGACGCCGAAAACCTGGTGAAGCAATGTGCAGGGGCCGCACCCTCTGCAACGCGACGTTGCTGACGTTCGGCGCTGCCCGGTAAGCCTCCGATACCGGATCGAGTCGCAGATACCATTTCAGGTAAGCAGGGAAGACATCTACCAGCCCGGGCTCACCAAAGTAGTACTGCAGCGAGCTGCTCTCACGGCTGGTCGCCTCGAAGAGATAGATGCGGCGCACACCGCCGATGACCGACATGATGGAGTCGCGCACCGTGGCGCCGAATTCCTCGCTGCCCAGCGCACCCAGCAATCGCTCGTAGACCATGCCATTGGCGGTCGACATGCGCCAGTCACTGATCTGTCTGATCTCCGCCATGGATCCCCCCAAGGCCATGCTTGACAATGGCTCTCCACTTATAGTGCACGTTTTTCGAGCACCTGTCCTCCGACCAGAGGACCATCAGGATGCTGCTGCGCGATAGAATATCGATCGACATTACAGAAGCTGGGGGACTGCCGTGCTTGCCGGAAACAAAGTGATCATTACCTGTGCCGTCAACGGCGGCATGCAGCAGGATCGCGACGGGGCAGTGATTCCCAAGCAACCCAGTGAGATCGGCGAGGCGGCTGCGCGCTGCTATGAAGCCGGCGCCTCCATGATTCACGTCCACGCGCGTGATCCCCAGGGCAAGAATTCGGGTGATCGCAACATCTATGCCGAAATCATCCGGCAGATCCGCAAACACTCGCCCATCCTCATCCAGACCACCAACGGCATCGGCGTCCGACGCGACCCGGCTACCGGCCAGTTCATCTGGCCCACCGATACCGAACGACTGGGCCTGCTCAACCTCGAACCGCAGCAGGACCTGTATGGCATCGCCGCAGGATCCGCGGATTTCTACAATCCGGAGGGTGGCTATCCGGAGGAAACGCCGTACGTGAACTCGCCGGCGCTGCTGCGAAAGACCATCGAGGAGGTCTACAGGAAAGGCTCCGCGCTGGAGTACGAAGTCATCGAAGCCAGCACCTTGCATCGCCTGCTGCGCTACGCCAACGAAGGTCTGTTCGATCGCGATCGGGACAATGTCTGGCTGTTGCACGGTGGCGGCTTTGGTTCGACGCCGCCCATCGCGCGCAATGTGCTGTTCTCGATCGACGAGGGCTTGAGGCTGTTTCCCAAGGCCATCTGGGGTGTCACCGCCACCGGCCGTGACATGTTCAGGATCGTGACTCTGGGCCTGTCGCTGAACTGTGACCTGGTCCGGGTGGGCTTCGAGGATGGCATCCACCTGCCTGACGGCACCGTGGCGCGCGATAACAGCGACATGGTGAGAGCCGCAGCGCAGATTGCCGCGATCTACGGTCTGAAGCCGGCCACAGTGGAAGAGGCCCGCAAACGTTTCAGAATCTGAGGCAGGCCTGCGCTGTCCTCTTTCCAGAGGACAGCGCTCCCTTTCCGCCCCGCCTAGTTTCATCAGTCAACTGGGGGGACGATAGACAGGCATGAGCAGCGAGGTCACATCGCGCGCCACACCGACGCCGACATACCTCGGTCTCGAGCCGAAGGTGCTGCTGCTGATTGCAGTCTGTTCCCTCCCTTTTTTCCTCGACAGCCTGATTCCAACCCTCATGGGGCCGCTGGCAGCACCCATTGCGCAGTCGCTGTCGCTGACGGGAACCGAACTGGGCGCCGTGTTCTCGGCCAACCTGGTGGGTCAATGTGCTGGCCTTTTGCTGATCCCGCTGCTGACCCGTCGTCTGGGTCACCGCCAGATCATCCTCTGGACCACATTGGGCTTCGGCCTGTCGCAGACGCTCACGATATTGGTTGCGGACCGGGACACACTGGTGGCTTCGAGGTTCATCACCGGCGTATTCCTGGGCGGGGCATTGCCCAGCTGCGTCGCCGCTGTCACGCAGGGCAGTCCCGTTGCGCGACGCGGTCTCGCAACGATGCTGCTGTTCACCGCATTCGGACTGGGCGGCGCGGCCGCCGGATTTCTGGCCAGCCTGTTCCTGCAGGGTGACGACTGGAGACTGGCCTTTGCCTACACCGGCGGCGCCTGTCTGATCGCAGTACTCGTGTGCTGGCGCTGGCTCGAGGAGCCGCCCGCGGAGCAGGAAGACATTGCGGCGGGCTCTGGCCCAGACCAGGGAAAGCGCTTGATCGACATCGTCTCGCCGCCGCTGCTACAGGGAACACTGTTGCTGTGGCTGATGTTCATCTGCGCGCTGACCATTTTCTACTGCCTGAGCTCGTGGTTGCCGAAAATGCTGGTCGACATTGGCCGCTCGCCGCGGCTCGCGGCCTACGCAGTGGGCAGCTACACCAGCGGCGGCGTCATCTCAGGGCTCCTGATTGGACCGCTGATCGACAGATTCGGCGCGCATCGCGTCCTGAGCCTGTTCTTCGCGCTCTCCGCGCTGCTGCTGTTTTCCATTGGTCAGTCCATGGACTCCGCGTCCGACTGGTCGCTGCTGATCCAGCTTGCCACCTGCGGTTTCTTCATGCTCGGTGGTTACGGCGGATTGAACGTCGTACTCGCCGGCTACTACCCTGCGGAACTGCGCGCCGTGGGCGTGGGCTGGGCCAAGAGCATCGGACGCCTGGGTACGGTACTCCCGCCCATCGTCATCGGCCACATCCTGTCGCAAGGCGTGAAGGCTGAAGGCATCGTTTCCGCATTTGCAGTGCCGTCGCTGCTGGTCATGGGTGCTTTGCTGCTGATTCGGCGCGATCGGCTGCGGTAGGTCCCGCGGTCGCTACCACTCCGGAGTGAGCAGGGGTTCGCGCGCAAAATAGCGGCGCACGTTTTCCTCCAGGCGGGAGACCATAGCGGGGCCCGCCTCGCGCGTGTACCCACCGATGTGCGGCGTCAGCAGGACGTTGGGAACATCTCGCCATCGCTCCGGCGGAGTGGGCTCATTTTCAAAAACGTCCAGTGCTGCGGCACCGAGCCTGCCTTCCTTGAGACATCGAATCAGCGCATCCTCGTCCACCAGCATGCCCCGGGACACATTCACGAGCATCCCCTCCCGACCCAATGCAAGCAGCTCCGCTTCACCGACGTGGTGCCGGTTTTCAGGCGTCGCCCGACTCGCCACCACCAGAATGTCGCTGACCTCTGCCAGGGTGCGGATGTCCTCTAGGCGCGGATACATCACCTCAGGCTTGTTATTGGGGCCATGCCAGGCGATCGACATCTGGTGTGCCGCCATGCGGGTGGCAATCGCCGCGCCTATGCGGCCGAATCCCACGATGCCGAGGTGGCATCCCCGCAGCGAGCGGCGGGCTGGCGTACTTTCGCGCCAATCACCGCGGCGCGCGGCCGAATCAGCCTGCAGGAGTCCGTGCCACATCGCCAGCATCAAGGCGCAGGCGTGGTCGGCGACATCGTGGGCATTGACGCCGGCGGCGGTGGTAAACGCAATGCCCCGCTGCCTCAGTATGGCGGCATCTATACCCGCGTAGCCGGTGGAGAAGCAGGCGACGAGTTGCAGCCGGGGCATTTCCCGCAGCAACACGGAGGGGAGCACGTTGCCATCGCTGACTATCACTTCGATCTGCTGGCCAATGCCAGCCAGGAAGCTCTCTACGTCATCGAAGTCTTCAAGACAGTGCAGGTCGTAGCGATCCTTCCATCCGGACAGACGCTCGCGCAGCGCGCCTGGTACCAGCAGCGGCGGCTTGGCTGCATTGGGCTCAGGTGCGATAGCTGACATCTTTCTTGTCCAGCATGGCTTTCAGGGCCGCCCACTCTCTCTTGACCACCCTCTGTTGAGGATCCTCGAAGGCTCTGGCCATCCCCTCGCAGCTGGCGGCATCCGGCAAGCTCAATTCACCGACGTCCCTGACCATGGACAGCGTGGCGACCTGCATCCGGCAGGCGCGCTCCAGGTAGTACATCCTGGAGAAGCACTCCCAGGGCGTCGACGCGACCACCAGCGGCCCGTGATTTCGCAGCATCAGTACATGCGCATCGCCGAGCGCCGCTGGAAGCTGCGCGCGTTTCTCCTCCGAATCGAACATGCCGCAGTAGTCCAGATACGCGATGCGGTTGTAGAACCTCAGGGCATGCTGGCTGAGTGGCAGCAAGCCCGCCTTCATATTGCCGACGGCTATGGTTGCCTCGCTGTGAGCATGCATTACGCAGGCGGCATCGGAGCGGCCGGTATGGATGGCGCTGTGGATGCAGAACCCACCGACACTGATGCCCAGCCCTGTGGAATCAGAGATGATTTTTCCGCGCGTATCGCATTTCACCATCTGCGAAGCGCAGGCATCCCCGAAAAGGATGCCGTAGGGCAGCAGCAGGAATTGATCATGCCGACCCGGCACGCGCAGCGAAATATGCGTATGGATGATGTCCGTGATGTCCAGCCAGTCGAAGAGCCGATAGGCTGCGGCCAGCTCGACCCGGGCTTCCCATTCCCCAGCATCACACTCGCTGGAGTGCGTTGCTGCAGGCTCCGGACTCATGATGTTGTCGGCGGATTGCGCAGAGGGCATGAACGGTCTCCTCACCATGGCCTGGTACTATGTTTCGCGCTTCGGCGCAGAATGTCACTCACCGAGAGGACATTTCCCGATCCCCTGATCACCACTTCGGGCGGACCGCTGCTTGCTGGGCACAACGCACCAGCGCCGCTGCCGCTGTCGAAAGCTCGTGCGAGCTGCGGCACATAACGCCCACCGGCTGGCTGATGGCAGGATTGCGAAGCTTCAGCACGCGGGCGCCACTGGCCACCGAGTGGCGAGCCAGCATTGATGGCAGCACACTCACGCCGAGCCCTGCTGCAACCATCTGGATCACTGTGAACAGCTGATGCGTTTCCAGTTCAACGGCGAGCTGCAAACCGTGCCTGGCCAGCGATTCCTCGAGCATGCGGCGGGTGGACGATGGGCGCTGCAAGGTGATGAAGGGCCGCTCCATCAACTGCGACCAGCGGATGGACTTGCCGGCAAACTCCATGTCGCCTGGCAGGACGGCGACGAATCGCTCCAGCCAGAGCTGCTTGAAATCGATACCCGGATCATTGCCGGGGCGGAAGCCGAATGCCAGTTCCACTCGCCCCGTGGCCACCATGTCTGCGGCCTGTTCATTGATCACATCGTGCACCGTGATCTGCACGCGTGGATGCCGGCGGCGGAATTCACTCAGCACCTGCGGCAGCACGCTGCCCGCGAATGACGGCATGGCCGCGACGGACACATGACCCCGCTGCAGGGTGAATCGCTGACGGATGCGGTCACGCGCGGAACCCCAGTCACCCATCAGCTGGATCGCCTGCGGCAGGAATTCCGCTCCCTCCAGGGTGAGCCGGACCTGCCGCGTGGAGCGGCTGAACAGCGCGCCACCCAGCTCGCGCTCGAGGTTGCGGATGGCAAGACTCAGGGCAGGCGCCGACAGATGCAACTGCTCGGCCGCCCGCGCGAAGCTGAGCGCATGGGCAACGGTGATGAAGGCCTGAAGATGCCGTGGGTTCATCGCCCGATTATTTTATTACTTTTATCAATAATGATGAAAATGCGACTTCACAAACTGACGTCACGGGCCGAACATTCGCAGCATCAACCAGGGTGAACCAATGCGCGGTTTCGACAAGCGGGTCAAGGACTACACGCAGGCTCTTGAGGGCATTGCCGACGGCATGACCGTCGTCGCCGGAGGATTCGGGCTGTGTGGCATCCCCGAGAACCTCATTGCAGAAGTGGGCCGGCGCGGCGTGCGCAATCTCACCGTCATCTCCAACAACTGCGGCGTGGACGACTTCGGCCTTGGCGTGCTGCTGAAAAACCGGCAGGTGCGCAAGGTGATCGCCTCCTATGTGGGGGAGAACGCCGAGTTCGAGCGGCAGATGCTGGCCGGGGAACTGGAAGTGGAGCTCACACCGCAGGGTACGCTGGCCGAGAAGATCCGCGCCGGTGGCGCCGGCATCCCCGCCTTCTTCACTGCCACGGGTCATGGCACTCCCGTGGGCGAAGGCAAGGAAGTGCGCGAGATCGATGGCCGCCACTACATCCTCGAACATTCACTCACCGCCGATTTCGCGCTGGTGAAAGGATGGAAGGCGGACTGGTACGGAAATGTGGTGTACCGGCATGCGGCGCGGAATTTCAATCCGGCTGCTGCCACGGCAGGACGCATCACCGTAGTGGAGGTGGAGGAAATCGTGGCGCCAGGCGAACTGGATCCCGATCACATCCACACACCGGGCATCTATGTCGATCGACTGATCCAGGGCCGCTTCGAGAAGCGCATCGAACAACTGACCACGCGCAAGGGTTGATCCATGGCACTGACACGAGACCAGATGGCAAGGCGCGTGGCGCGCGAACTGCGCGATGGCTACTACGTGAACCTCGGCATCGGCATACCGACGCTGGTGGCCAACCATGTACCGAAGGGCATGGATGTCATGCTGCAGTCCGAGAATGGATTGTTGGGCATGGGCCCTTTCCCCACGGTGGAAGAAGTGGATGCAGACCTGATCAACGCCGGCAAGCAGACGGTAACCGCCCTGCCCGGCGCTGCGTTCTTCTCCTCAGACGAATCCTTCGCGATGATCCGCGGCGGGCATGTGGATCTCACTGTGCTCGGAGCCTTCGAGGTGGATGTGGAAGGCAACATCGCCTCGTGGATGATTCCGGGCAAACTCGTCAAAGGCATGGGCGGTGCAATGGATCTGGTGGCGGGCGCCAGCAACATCATCGTGATGATGATGCACGCGGCCAAGGATGGAGAATCCAAACTGCTGCCCCGGTGCACGTTGCCACTCACGGGACGGGCCTGCATCAAGCGCGTACTTACCGATCTGGCGTATCTGGAGATCCAGGATGGCGCCTTCGTGCTGCGCGAGCGTGCGCCCGGCGTCAGTGTCGATGAAATCCGCACCCGCACTGCCGGACGTCTGCTGATACCGGCGGAAGTGCCGGAAATGAAGCTGGAGACTGCCTGATGGCGTCAGCACGCGAAGTGGTGATCGTCGGCGCGACGCGCACGGCGATTGGCAGCTTTCAGGGCGCGCTGGCCGGCATCAGCGCCGTGGAACTTGGCGCTACGGTGATCCGCGCCCTGCTGGGCAGCACAAGCATCGACGCCGCTGCTGTGGATGAAGTCATCCTGGGCCAGGTGCTCACCGCGGCCGCGGGCCAGAACCCTGCGCGGCAGGCCGCCGTCGGCGCAGGACTACCGCACTCGGTGCCGGCGCTCAC
>DATNCK010000236.1:0-7640 GCA_035571575.1 Steroidobacteraceae bacterium
GCGCTCCCTTGCCAGGAGCGGATTGCAACTGCAGGCGCAGGCCCAGCAGCTGGTCGATGCGGCGGACAATGGCCAGCCCGAGACCAACGCCGCGCTGACGCTGGCGCGCCGGGTTATCCAGTTGCACATACTCATCGAAGATGCGCGCCTGCTGGTCGGCGGCGATGCCGGGCCCGGTATCCTGCACGGCGAGAATGAAGTGATCACCGGCCTGCTGGATGTACAGGGTGACACGACCCTGCACGCTGTAGTGCACGGCATTGTCAATGAGATTGCGCAGCAGCCTGCCCAGCAGCAGCGGATCGGATTGCACCAATGCGGGTTCGGCGTCGACGGACATCGCCAATCCCTTGCTCTCGGCCTGGGGGCGGAATTCTTCGATGATTTTCTCCACCAGAGAATCCAGCCGGAAGCTCTGCAGGTTGACCGCGACCGCACCCGCATCGAAGCGCGACATGTCGAGCAGGCTGTTGAACTGGTCTTCCAGCACGCGCACCGTGTCCTTGACCCGACCCAACAGGCGTCGTGCATCGTCAGTGGTCACGTGAAAGCCCAGCGTGCCCAGGAACATCGTCAAGGCATGCAGCGGCTGGCGCAGGTCGTGGCTGGCCGCCGCCATGAAGCGACTCTTGCTGGCATTGGCCAGTCGCGCTTCTTCAAGCGCGCCCTGGATCACATTGCGGTCTGCCTCGAGGCGTTCCAGCAGCGCTGCGTTCTCGTTGCGCACCCGCAGCGATTCGCGGAACTGCCGCAGCTGTTCGCGGCCGAATACCAGGCCACACCAGAACAGGCCCGCATAGACCACCAGCACTTCCCAGTGCGGGGGCTCCGTCGATCCCACGCCCAGCCAGAACAGCATGCCCTGGCCCACATTGCCCAGCGTGCGGATCAGCCGGTGCGTGAATCGCGGCGTGAGGTACAGCAGCACTGCCACCATGTGCACCATGGAGATCAGCGTGACGATCATTCTGGCGTACAGATCGCCGCTGGCCGCGATCAGCCAGAAGGCGCTGCCCATGATGAATGAACTGCCCGCGGTGCCCGCCAGCATCATCCAGTCATAGCGGCGCAGCGCGCGCTGGTCGGCGTCGTCGGCATGCTCGCGGATGCGTTTGGAGATGACGTGACGCCATACCGCCACCGCGAACGCCAGCCCGGCCCAGAGCCACAGGCCGCGGTGATCGGCGCGGTTGTACATGGTGTAGATGAGCACCACCGCGGCAATGGCCACGATGGGATTGGCGTTCTCCGATTGCGCCGCGACGATGCGCAGCAGGGCGCGGGCTTCCTCTTCCTCGCGCGGTCGGGAGTGCTCGGGAATGGCGGACATCTGAACCTACATTACGATGAAGCCATGCCTGGCCGCGAGCGTAACGGCTTCGACGCGATTGCGGGCGCCGATGATCTGGTAAATGGCTGAGACATGCGCCTTCACCGTACCCTCCGACAGCTCCAGCTCGCGGGCAATGGCCTTGTTGGCCTGTCCCTGCAGCAGCAGCCGGGCCACCTGTTGCTGGCGTGGCGACAGCAGCTGGAAGCGCTCGCGTTCCAGCGGCGCTGGCGCCTGGCTGGCGGCGCGCTCGGCATCCAGCACCTCAGGTGGCAGATAGACACCGCCGGAGACCACGAAGCGCAGCGCTGCGATCATCTGTTCGGCCGTGTGGGATTTGGGGATGTAGCCGACCGGGCCGCATTCGATGGCATTTCGGATCAGTACGGCATCGCGCTCACCAGACAGCACTACGACCGGCGTAGCCGGGACGCCACTGCGGAATTGCTCCAGCGTGGCGATGCCGCCGGACTGTGACAGTCCCAGGTCCAGCAGCACCATGCGGAATGGGGTCAGGCCGCACTCATCAATGGCGCCTTCAACCGAGGCAGTCTCAAACACCACCACGTCCGGGCTGACTTTGCCCAACAGGGCGCGCAGGCCTTCGCGGAACAGGGCGTGATCGTCGACGAGTAGCAGGTTCATGCATGGGACTCCGAAACCCAAATTAGGCGGATCGTCCTGAGCCGCCAAGACCAATAACCCTAAACTTTCGTTTAGCTGATCGTTGTCTGTTCAACTCTAGGGGTTCCCCTGAGACTGTTGACAAGTCTCCGGCCTCTTTTTGTGAAGACAACAATATGTACGATAACAGCTTCAAGAACCTGGACCATCAACTCGGCTCCCTGGAGCTGCACACCCGTGGGGAGGAGCTGGCCAAGGGATACAGCCCTGACCTCACCGCCACGCAGGAAGGGTACGTCCGATTGATCATGGAGAGTGAGCCGCGTTGCGACCGCAAGGCGGTGGTGGGTGCCTACCTGAAGGCCGAAAAATACAGCCAGGATGCAAGCGCGACCCCGACCCTGGTGTTCGTCATGCGCGAGCAGAACCGAACCTCGGTGCGGCAGATGGCTGACCACCTGCGCGAATTCGTCAGTTTCTGGAAGGGCGTGCATCCTCAGGGCGGCGTCAAAGAGGTGTTGATCCTTTCGGATATCGCGTACCTGAAGACACTGCAGCGGCGCATCATCGTGGCCAGTCCGGAATTCCGCGCTGTATGCCAGGTGATCGACCTCAGTTGCGCCACCGAGCCGGCGCCCGCCGCATCGGCATCGAAGCCAGCACACGAGCATGCGCGACGCCCCGAAACGGATGTCTTGCGCGTCTGAAGTGCGCATGACTTTCGCTTAGCCGAGGGCTGATGGTGCGGCACGGAGCCAAATCGCAGACTTGCGGGGATCTGAAGGAACGGCAGGAAAGACAGCTGACGGATCGATTCTGCAGCGGCAGCGTTTAACCGATCCCCCGGTGGCTGCCGCTTTTTTTTACCCTGCCGGATCCGATTCCTGTGCCGCGAACTGGCGTTGGTACAGCTGGGCGTACAGACCTGGCGCTGTCACCAGTTCGTCATGCGTGCCACGCTGAATGATGCGTCCGTCCTGAATCACGAAGATCTGGTCGGCCCTGCGGACTGTCGACAGCCTGTGGGCAATCACCAGGGCCGTGCGGCCGTTGAAGGCCCGTTCCAGTGCGGCCTGCACCGCCGCCTCGGAGCTGGAATCCAGATGCGCCGTGGCCTCATCGAGAATCACCAGGTCCGGGGCCTTGAGCAGCAGCCTGGCAATGGCAAGGCGCTGCTTTTCGCCGCCCGAGAATCGGTAGCCGCGCTCGCCCACCATGGTGTCCAGTCCCTCGGGCAGGGAATCCACCACCGCCAGAATCTGCGCATCGGACAACGCCGCACGCATCTGCTCCTCGGTTGCGCCGGGCCGGGCATAGGCCAGATTCGCCCGGATGGTGTCATGGAAAAGATGCGCATCCTGCGTGACGATGCCGATGCGCTGTTTCAGCGTATCGAGCGTGAGATCGCGAACATCCACGCCGTTGATGCGCACGGCGCCACTCTTCACGTCGTAGAGCCGCGGGATCAACAGCGTCAATGTGGTCTTGCCTGAACCGGAGGGACCCACCAGCGCCACCAGTTGCCCGGGTTCCACGCTGAAGTCGATGTCGTCCAGCACCGTGCGCGGCGGGCGGCGTTCCGGGACGGCGATGGATTCCAGCGAAGCCAGCGAGACCTCGGATGCCACCGGATAGCGGAAGGAAACATGCTCGAAGTCCACGCGCAGCGCCCCCGGCGGCAACGACGTGGCCGAAGGCTTCTCGGCGATCATGGGTGCGAGATCGAGCACTTCGAAAATGCGCTCGAAAGACACCAGTGCCGTCATCACATTGACCTGCACATTCGACAGTCCCATCAGCGGGAAATACAGACGGGCCAGCAGTGCGGACAGCGCCACCACGGTGCCCAGGTCCAGCACATGTCTTGCGGCCAGCACGCCACCCCAGCCATAGGCCAGTGCCGAAGCCACCGTGGCCATCAATACCAGCATGGTGCCGAACAGGCGCGAGTAGAGACCGATCTTGATGCCGGTGCGCGACAGCTGCTCGGATTTGCTCTCGAAGGTAGTTGTATCTGCCGCGGCATTGCCGAAGAGCTTGCTCAACATGGCGCCTGCGACGTTGAATCGCTCCACCATCACACTGCTCAATGCTGCACTGGCGTCGTAGGCCTCGCGCGTCACCGCCTGGATGCGGCGCCCCCAGTAGCGCGCCGGCAGCACGAACAGCGGGATCAGAACCAGTACTGCGACGGCGATATGCCATGACAGCGCCGCCAGCGCGATGAAGATCAATATCACCGTGATTGCGTTACCCACCACATTCGACAGCACATCGGTGAAGGCGCTGCGCGCGCCCTGGGCGTCACCGGAAAGCCGTGACACCAGCGCGCCGGTCTGGGTACGGGCGAAGAAGGCCAGTGGCATCTGCTGCACATGCTGGAACAGCTGAGTGCGCAGAGACATCACCACCGCGGCACCGATGCGGGTGGCCAGATATGTCTGCAACAGGCCCAGGGCGGCATCACACAGCCCGAGGGCGGCGACCAGCAGCGCCAGCTTGACTATCAGTGGCGTGTTGTTGGTCAGGATGCCGACATTGATGATCTCCCGATAGATGAGGGGATTGGCGATGCCGATGCTGGCAGCGGTGACGACGACGATCAGAAACAGCAGCAGCAGACCCAGGTGCGGCTTTGCGTAGCGCAGGGCTCGCTTGAAGGTGCCAGGCTTCACCTTCCTGAGAACCGCGGCAGGGTCTGCGCCGGGATTGCGCAGCGGAAAGACGGCTCGTTGCATGGCTCAAGTGGGTCCGGGAGAGTTGCGGATCACTCTAGACAGGGTGTCTTCTCACTGGCAAGTGCCCGAGGCTTTCCAGCATCTGCAGCGCGTTGCTGGTCGCGCCTCCTGCAGCGGTGTTGTCGAAAACGCACCACACCGGAGTGCGGCGGGGTAGCGACTGCAGTGTCTCCTTCCACTGCGCTATCCGATCGGCCTCATACACCGACCAATACCTGCGAGGTGAGCCGTGCAGGCGATAGTAGACGATGCCGGGCCAGCCGCCAGGCTGCGCAGCCGAGGGCACGATGGCGGGATCTGCTGCGACACGGCCGATGTGCAGCGCGCGCAGCACGGCCTCTGCGCGCGCTTCGAACCAGCTGGCATGTCGCGGTTCGCACACGACTGGAGCATCACTTTGCTCGCGCATCAGCTTGAAGAAGCGGCGGGCTACCGCGGCGTCGAAAGGCAGTGACGGCGGCAGCTGCACGATCAGTGGACCCAGGCGACGTCCCAGGCCTGCAACGCGCGCGAGAAACTGCATCAGTGGTCGGCGCGCCGCACGCAGCCGCTGCTCATGCGTAATCTCGCGCGGCAGCTTGACTGCGAACCGGAAGCTGCGTGGTGTCTGCTTCGCCCATTTGGCATAGGTCCTGGCGGAGTGGTCCTTGTAGAATGAGCTGTCGATCTCAACGCAGCGCAGGACGCGAGCATACCGCTGCAGATGGGTGCCATCCGCCGCGAAACGTTGCGCACATGACTTGGGTATGGACCAACCGGCTGTGCCGACCAGGATCATGTCTTCGCCTTGCGTTTCTTCGCAGTCTTCCGCTTGCCGGAGGCGGTTCGCATCGCTTCGGCAGCGGGCTTGGGTCCATACAGCTTCTGACAACGTTCGCAGAAAAAGCTGCGGCGATCGGTGCGACCCAGCCACGCGCGCTTCAACTTGCCGTGGCAGACCGGGCAGGCGCCCTTGTTGTGCACCTGCCAGTGCTGGCGCAGCACGGCCTTGCGCCGCCATTCCAGGAACTCGAAGCTGTATCGCCGCGCTTGGTCTATCAATGCACGCAATTTTGCCATGGGCAATGCGCCCACCGTGGACAGCGGATGCACGCGAACTCGGAACAGCACCTCGTCCTTGATGATATTGCCCACGCCGGCGAAGATATTCTGGTCCAGCAGGGCATCACAGATCAGCGTGTCCGGCACCTCGCGCAGCTTGCGGCGCGCGGCCGCTGCGTCCCAGCTGTCCGCCATGACATCACCAGTCCAGTCGTAGGTCGCCTCCAGCGGCAGCTCGACCAATCGTATCGCGCAGCTGTAGAAATTGAGTTCGCCGCCACGGAAGCCCAGTTGCAGGCGCGGCTCGCGATCCTTCTTGCGCGTGTCGATGCTGTAGCTTCCGAACATCAGGAAGTGAATGCGCACCGCCACATCCGGAAGTTCGATGAGAAGGTGCTTGCCCCAGCTGCGAAAGGCCACGACCTTGCGGTCGATGAGTCGGGACATGTCGATCTTTGCGTTGCCGACCGCCCTGAGGATCTGGCGTCCTTCGAAACGCCGCACTTCTTCGCGCAACAGTACGATGGTGGGGCCTTCAGGCACGGTGGCATCGCCTCGTCGACATGCGACAAGTATGTGTGTCCGTGGATCCGGCAGCGGCATCCTGACCGCCGGACCACTGTGTAGGACACGGCCTATCCGATCAATGCGCGTCAGCTGCCTTGGGCCGCTGCACGAAGAAAGTGCAGACGATGGCCACCAACGACACCGACGCCGCAGTCAGGAAGGCGACGCGAATTCCGCCACTGAGTGCATCGGCGGGCGCCATGCCCTGCGCGGCAAGCCGCGCGCTGCGCGAAGACAGCAGGGCGATCAGCAAGGCGACTCCGGCTGCGCCAGCCACCTGCTGGATGGAACTCAATGTGGCGCTGCCATGCGAATAGAGCGTGGGTGGAACCGACGAAAGACTGGTGGTGAACAGCGGTGTGAACAGACAGGCGAAACCAACACTCATCACCACGTGGCCGGCCAGGATGTAGCCAACCTGCGAATGGGTTCCCAGCAGCGTCATGGCCCACAGCACTGCGGAGACGATGAAGATGCCGGGGATGATGAGCGGGCGGGGTCCGACGCGATCGTAGATCCGGCCGACGCGCGGCGCCAGCAGCCCCATCAGCAGGCCGCCGGGCAGCAGCAGCAGGCCGGTCTGCAGCGTGCTGAGTCCGAGCACATTCTGCAGGTAGATCGGCAGCACGATGATCACGCCGAACAGCGCACCCATCAGCAGTGCCATCAGCACCACGCAGATGGCGAAATTGCCGGAACGGAAGGTGCGCAGGTCGAGCAGTGCGCCGTTGCGTTTCTGGAGCGCGAGCTGGCGCAGGATGAACACCAGCATCGAGACCGCGCCTACGACCAGAGGTAACCATGTCGGCAACGCTTCCGGCGCAGCAACCGTGCCCAACGTACTGATGCCGTATACCAGTCCGCCAAAGGCCAGGCCTGCGAGAATCACCGACAGCAGATCAAGCGGGGCATATCGGGGAGTAGTCACGTTCTCGATGCGTTTCGCGCCCAACGCCAGCGCGCCGAGGGCAATGGGCAGCACGAGAATGTACAGCCAGCGCCAGTGAAGATAGTTGAGCACGATGCCCGAGATCGTCGGTCCGATGGCAGGTGCCACGGAGATGACAATGGAGATATTGCCCATGGTCCGGCCGCGCAACTCCAGCGGGACGAGCGTCATCACCGAGGTCATCAGCAACGGCATCATGATGGCGGTGCCGCAGGCCTGGACGACGCGTGCCGCGATGAGAACGTGCAGGTCCGGCGCGAGGGTCGCGGCCAGCGTTCCCAGGCTGAACAGCGACATCGCGAGGATGAAGATCGGTCTGGTGTTCAGCCGTTGCAGCATGAACCCCGTGACCGGGATCACCGTGGCCATGGTCAGCAGGAATGCAGTAGTC
>DATNCK010000237.1:0-3582 GCA_035571575.1 Steroidobacteraceae bacterium
CAATGCATTGCTTGTAGAAGTTGTAGCCGAAGAGATTGACCCCGTAGGACCCTGTAAGGTCATACAAGGCATTGCCATCCAGGTCGATCAGCTGCCGTCCGGCAGAGCCGCGCAGCATCGAGCCGGCGGACAGGCGCTCACGCAGAATGCGGCTGAACTGAAATGGCACCCGGTAGCGCGAGGTGAAATCCACGTCCGCCAGTGCCTTGCCCAGTTCGGCGCTGGCGGCTCGCGTTGCCGCAAAGCGCTCGCTATAAAGCGCGGCCAACTGTTCGAACCCACCGCGACGCTGCTGCTGCACATTCTGTGGCGCACCATCCGCGCCGAAGAAATCATCGGCGCTGAATTCGTACCCCCGCAGCGCCCGCGCCAGTCGGCGCGCCCAGCGGGGATGACCGGCCAGTGAACGATGCTTGGCACGGGACAGCAACAGCCTCGCCCACGCGCGGCGCAGCAGCGCCACCATCGCAAAGGCCAGCAGCAAGGCACCGATCCAGCGTAATGATTCCGTCATCTCAAGCTCCTCCACCCGTAAAAGGTATGACGGAGAGATGACGCAGCGATGACTAGGGTTTCTTACCCTGCCGCTGGCGCAACGATTCGTACAACAGCATGCCGCAGGCCACCGACACATTCAGGCTTTCGACGCTGCCGGCCTGCGGCAGCCGCACCAGGAAATCGCAGTGCTTGCGGGTGAGTTCGCGCAAACCCTCCCCTTCGCTGCCCAGCACCAGCGCCAGTGAACCAGCCAGATCAGCCTCATAAGCCAGCTTGTCGCCGCTCATGTCGGCGCCGGCGATCCACAGCCCCGCCTCCTTCAGCAGCTTCATGCAGCGCGCGAGGTTGGTGATGGTCACCAGCGGCGTGGTCTCGGCGGCACCGGCAGCCACCTTGCGCACCGTGGCATTCATGCCGGCGGCGCGATCCTTGGGCACCACCACGGCCAGTGCGCCGCAGGCATCGGCCGTGCGAAGGCAGGCGCCGAGATTGTGCGGATCCTGCACACCGTCCAGCAGCAGCACCAGCGGTGCCGATGCGCCAGTCAACGCCTGCAGCAGCTCTGCTTCCTGCCACGGGGGCAGAGGCTCGACTTCTGCCACCACGCCCTGATGCGCCACGTCCCCAACTCGTCCCACCAGCGCCTTGGCATCAGCGCGCTCCGCCTTGATCCCTGCGCCCTGCGCCAGCTGCAGCAGCTCGCGCATGCGCGCGTCCTCGCGACGCGCATCGGTGAGCAGCCGGCGGACGCGCTGTGGCGAGCGCTGCAGCAGGCTGCGCACGGCGTGAATGCCGAACACATTGGAGAGATTGCTCACCGAGCAGCCTTGCTGCCACTGGCGGCCGCGCCCTTCTCGCGACTCGCCTTGCCCGCTTCGGGTGGTTCGGACACCAGATCCAGATCGATCAGGCCCTCCACGGGATTCACCGCCGTGACGATCACTCGCACATGCGCGCCCAGCTGCAGCCGCCGCTTGCTCCTCAGTCCCACCCAGGCCTGCAGCGCGTCGTCCTTCACATATTCGTCGTCGCGCAGATTGTCCAGGTGCAACAGACCATCGGTGGCCACTTCGATGATCTGCACGAAGCAGCCGAAATCCACCACCGAGGTGATGAGGGCATCGAAGGTCTGTCCGATGCGGTCGCGCAGATACACGCATTTCAGATAACTGTCGACGTAACGATCTGCTTCATCGGCGCGCTTCTCGGCCTGCGAAAGCTGCATGCCGAGCATGTCCAGTTCCACCGTTTCATAGGCGCGCCCGGCGGGGTCCTGCGTCGACAGCATGGCCTTGATGGTGCGATGGACCACCAGATCCGGATAGCGGCGGATCGGCGAGGTGAAGTGGGCGTAGTGCTTCAAGGCCAGCCCGAAGTGCCCGATGTTTTCCGGCTGATACATGGCCTGCATCATGGCGCGCACGATCAGCGTCTCGATGAAGGGGCGCGCGGCCGGATCCTTGATGCGCGGGGCGATCTTCTGCAGATCGCGCGTGGTGATCTCGGAGGGCAGATCGACCCCTACCCCCACGGCGCGCAGCACGGTGACCAATGTTTCAAGCTTGCGCTCATCGGGTGGCGCATGGACGCGGTACAGCGTAGGTCTCGAGCGTGCACCCAGTTCGCGCGCAGTGGCCACATTGGCCAGCACCATGCACTCCTCGATCAGCTTGTGCGCGTCATTGCGCCGGGGCATGTCGATGGCGGTGATCTGCTCGGTGGCATTGAAGACGAACTTCGGCTCGGGGGCGTCGAAATCCAGCGCACCGCGCCGTTGCCGGGCCTTGAACAGCACTCGGTACACGTCCACCAGCGGCAGCAATTTGTCGACCAGCGTGCCCAGTTTCTCGCGGGCTTCCGGACGTCCTTCAAAAAGAGCCGCATAGGCCGCGTTGTAGGTCAGCCTTGCATGCGAACGCATCACCGCCGGGTAGAACTTCGCATTGCCCAGCGCACCGGCTCGCGAAATCTGCATGTCGGCGACCAGGCACAGCCGGTCGACATTGGGTTGCAGCGAGCACAGCTCGTCCGACAGCACCGGCGGCAGCATGGGCACCACGCGGCCTGGGAAATAGACGGATGTGCCACGCGTGCGCGCCTCTGCATCCAGTGCCGTGCCTTCACGCACGTAATGGCTGACGTCCGCGATCGCCACGAGCAGCCGGAAACCTTCATTCGTGGTCTCGGCGTATACCGCGTCGTCAAAATCCTTCGCGTCCTCGCCGTCGATGGTCACCAGCGGCAATCCGCGCAGATCCACGCGCCGCGCGGCTTCTGCGGGATCGACGCGGTGCCCATGCGCTTCAGCATCACGCACCGCCTGGGGCGGAAAATCCCGCGGCAGCGACAGCTTCGCGATGGCGGCCTCGGTGGCCAGCGTCACGGGCTTCTCCGGATCGAGCAGGCGCTGCACCCGGGCCACGCCGGCGCCCCCCTCCTGCGGAAACTTCACAATGCTCGCGATCACCCAGCTGCCGTGCTGCGCTCCATTCAGATCAGCCGGCGCCACGGTGCAGTAGAGATTGAGCCGCCGGTCGGCGGATGTAATGCTGGCACTGCGCCCGCGGACGTCCACCGTGCCCAGAAATGCAGCCGTACCGCGGGCCACCACATCGAGCAGCGCACCGCTCCAGCGGCCATCGTGGCCCTGTGTTGCCGAGACCCGCACTTGATCGCCATGCATCAGGCCGGTCATCTCTTTCGGCGGCAGGAAGACGCTCTCAGCCAGCTCGTCGCTGCGCACGAAGCCAAAACCTGCCCGGTTCGCGCTGACAATGCCGGTCAGGGTGCGGGTCGGCCCGGCCGGGCCCCGGCGCGCGGTCTGGCGGCTCCGGCCACCAAACTGTGGCGACTGCGGGCGGTGACCGCCGCCCCGTGTGTTGCCGGCAGAGCCCGGCTTCTGCGACGAACGTGACTTCTTCTTCAGGAAAACCTCGAATTTGGGCGTACTAAAGGCCCCCGGTGGATATAAAAGGAGTTTAGCCCACGGCGGCACCCCGTTTCGTTGACTTCCGGGGGGGCAGTTGCGTACATTTCGCCGCCCACCAGAATGCCCAGGTGGCGGAATTGGTAGACGCACTAGTT
>DATNCK010000238.1:0-3457 GCA_035571575.1 Steroidobacteraceae bacterium
AGCGCCTCGTGGCGTCGCGGCGTGAGCTCCCAGGTGTAGCGCGCCTGGTCGAGCAGATGGGCAGTCTCACCGCGCGCCGCCGCTTCGCTCCATGTGAGCAGCAGACGCTTCGCCACGGGAGTGCTGGTGTCGCGCTGTGCCAGCACCTGGCGCAGACGATCGGCCGGCGAATGGCGCTCACCGACCACGCTCGCGACATCGACGTAGCGTTGGCGGACCAGCAGCCAGTCGGCATAGTTCAGGCGGGCAAAATGGCTGTCGCCGTCGCTGCGCCAGGACTGTTCGTACCAGATGCCGGCTGCGGACTCATCACCAAGCCGCTGCGCCAGCTCGCCGGCAACACCCGCGCTCCAGCTGCGCACCGAACCGGCTTCGCCGGTGGGAGCCACACGCAGGCCCGCCTGCACCAGCGCGTAGGCGCCGCGCAGGTCGCCCATTCCGGCGCGCACCTGTGCCGTGCAGGTGGTGAACACCAGCAGGGATACCTGCGGCTGGATGGCAGCGCAGTCACGCGCCGCTTCACGCGCCCGCATCTGCTGCACCAGAATTTGCGCACGCATCAGTCGCGCATCCACCGCGCGCGGCTCCTGCACCAGCAGCGCATCGAGCACCTGCAATGCCTCATCGAAGGCATGGCGATGCTGCAACAGCTGCGCCTTGGTCAGCCGCAGCGCGCTGCGTTGCGCCTGCGGCGCGGCATCGACGAGCTGTTCGGCCAGGCCGAAGTAACGCTCTTCGCCCGTGTGATTGCCTTGCGCCTGCAGCGCCGCCACGCGGGCACGCGTATCACCCGCGGGTGCCGCGGCCACCGGTATGCGCAGCAGCACTGCATCAGGAACAGGTACATGCACCGGCACACCGGCTGCAGCCTGGTAGCTGCAGCCGGCGGCCAGCAGGGCGATGAGCGCGCGGCAATGCATGCGTCACTGCAGCTGCGCGTCGAAAGCCGACGGATTGTCGTCGGCATCGGCGGTGAAGGTCACGCCGCTGACTGCTCGTGGCGCCTCCGCTTCGCCGGTGGCATAGACATCGGTGGTGCTGGCGACGAACGAGGCCGTCACCGCGTTCACCGTGAGCACCAGCGTCTGATCCGCCGTAAGACCGGTGGGATCCACCGCATGCACGGCGATCTGCGCCGTGCCCTTGGCATCCTCGGCCGGCGTGATGCGCAGCGTGCGCATCGCCCCGCTGCCACCCAGTTCGATGCCATCGGGTCGGACCAGCGTCGCATCCAGGGACTGCGCCGTCACCTGCACCTTCGACGGATCGGTGTCCGCATCGCTGATCTGGAAGTTCAGTACTGCGGTGGGCGTGTCCTGCGCCACCGTTTGGTTGGTCAGACCCGTGATGCGCGGCGCCGCAGCCTGCGGCGCCTGCATCGAATCCCCGCCGCCACCGCAGCCGTGGATGGCTGCACACACGGCGCCGCTCAGCAGACTTTTGAGGAGTCGGTTCATGGCAATCTCCTTCAGTAGTCGGAACCTGACAGCGGGGTGCGCAGATACGGGAACGTCGTATCGAAGTCCGCCGCGGTGACCGGCGCGCCATCCGTTAGCGGCACATTGCCGATCGGCGCCTGCGCGGGCGTGCACAGTCCCAGATCCGTGGGCGTGCCATTCACCGGCACCGGATAGCACAGCCTGCCCATGGTCACGCGCAGTGCGATATCCACCACATCGTCACCGGGGCGCCGGCCATTCGGGAATCCAGCCAGATCATCGCCGGCCACACCGAATGCACTCTGCTGCGCGGCCGCCTTGGCTGTGATGGCCGTGTTCAGACGCAGCATCTCCGAGGCCGTGACCTTGCTCTGCTGGTTAACGCCCTTGAAGCCCGTCAGGAATGCAGCCACCAGATCGTTGCGTGGAAAGTTCTGTGGCGCGAGATTCGCGATGTTCGCGCCCAGGGTCTGGTTCACGGCCGTGCGGAACAGCGCGTCCACCAGCGCGGGCAGTGAAGGATTGGTCACGTAGGCCGCGAACTGCGCGTCATTCTTCGGCTGACTGGCGTTGAAACGATCCTTGTCGGGAATGCCGATCACCAGTTCGTTGACCAGCGGCGCCGACAGACGCGATACCTGCGTCAGTGCACCACCATTGACCTCGGGCTTGGAGAAGGTTGGCGTCGGATTGAGTATCCGCGCCTGCCTCAGGCTGGCCGAAGTCCAGGCGCCGATGACGCCATTGCCGCTGCCCGTGAGGCAGGCGGCTGGCAGTTCCAGCGCGATGGAAGTCACGTTGGCATTGTCGAGCGTGTTGTTGGTACGGCTCTGCGTGATGCCACCCGGAAATCCCTTGCCATCGTGGGCGCCTGGCGCGCTGTCACCTTCGATGGGCACGAGGTTGACCAGATCGAAGACGCGGCCGAGGTTGACCGCAAAGCCTTCCTTGCGCTGGCCGACGAACACGCGACCCTGCGTGCCGCAACCCGGAACGCTGATCGAGTGAATGAAGCTGCGCGCATACTGATCGTAGGCCGCCTTGCTGCCGAAGGTCTTGTTGCCGACGAAGTCATAGGGCTTGCCGAATTCGGCGGCGCCGGTGACCGCATTGATGACGGCCGTCTGCGGGCCGCGGCGGCGGTCGCCGCGTATCACGGTGAGCGTGTAGCTCTCGAGAAAATTCAGCGCGCTGGAATCCTGCGCGCTGACACCCCCGACATTCTTCAGCGGCACGGCGATGTTCTGCTGTTGTCCGGCCGGACCGATGGGCAGCTTGATGCCGGCATTGTTGTTGCCGAGACGGTTCTTGAACCGGAACTGGAAAGTCAGATCCTCGACCGCGTCGCCATCGCTATCGACGTGGATCTCGTACACGGCAGTCGGATCCATGGCGAAGTAGTTCGGCCCGCCGTACGGCGCCTGCAGCGGAATGTAGTTGGCGATCATCGTGACCATGCCGTTGCGCCCGGGCTCATAGGAATCGAACAGATAGAAATCCGTCGAATCCACGGTCGGCATGCGGGTGATGTTGGGTGCCTCGCGGTGGCTCGAGGCGTGGACGAAGGGAGTCAGGCTGGCAGCACACAGCGCGGCTACCACGGCGGCAATTCTTGATTTCACGATCTCCTCCTGGAATGTCGATCGCAGCGTTATTGAGCGATTCGGACATAACTACGGCGGAGACTTGCGCGTGGATGCGCGGAAAGTTTTTCTTTTTCCGCATGCATCCAGCAAGCGGCGAGACTCGTATCTAGCCTGCGGCGCGCGCCAGATCGACGACGAACAGCACCGCCCCGGTGGGCGCGCCGGTGGTGGATCCGCCGGATGGCTCATCGCTGAGCGCGAGTTGACGCGCGGCCAGCAGCGCCGTGCGCTGCGCGTCGGTGAGCTTGCGATTCGCGCTGCCTGTGCGTGGCATGAGACCAAGGGAAACCGGCGCCGCGCCTCCTGGCTGCAACGCCCACAGCTCGTAATCGCGCGCGGTGGGCACGACGTCACCACGCCGGGCGCGCAAGG
>DATNCK010000239.1:0-7771 GCA_035571575.1 Steroidobacteraceae bacterium
CGCCGGCATCGAACGCCGCGCAGACGACGCCACCCAGCAAAGACGCAGCTGCGAAGCGCGAACTGCTGCAGCCGCCGAAGATGAGCATCGCCAGCCCGATCACCGATCGTCTGGCCGTGCGCGGACTGTTCTACATGCCCGATTTCGTCACCCAGGTGCGCAACGACGCCTCGAACGGTACACCGGGCACTCTGTTGAGCGGTGAAGACACGCTCGGACTTCCCGACCAGAGGAAGCTGGGCACCTTGGATCTGCAATTCCGCCTGCTGGAGCGTCACCGTATCCGCGCGACGTTCTCCGACCTGTCGCGCAAGGGCGATGAAGTCATCAACCAGCAGATCCGTTTTGGCGACGATGTGTTTGTGGTCAATGACCGCGTGCTGTCGAAGATGGATCTGCGCAAGCTCGATCTGACCTACACGTATTCATTCCTGCGGCGGGAGAAGATCGAACTGGCAGCCGGGCTGGCATTGCATCTGCTGCAGGCGGAAGGCGTGCTGGAGGCTCCTGCCCGCTTCGTGCGTGAAAACCTCGATGTGGCCGGTCCCTTTGCCACGCTGGCCTTCGATGGCACGTGGCGCTTCACCAAGCGCTTCTCGCTGAACGCGCAGGGCAATTACCTGAAAGGCCACGTTGATGACGTACGTGGTTCGTACAAATCCTGGAATGCCGACGTGCAGTTTCGCTGGCGGCCGAATTTTGCCCTGGGCGCCGGCTATGCGACGACGCGCTTCTTCCTGCAGAGCTCTGATCCCAATGAGTCGGGGCTGTTCCGGTTCAACTACAAGGGACCGACGGCTTTCATCAGAGTCAGCTACTAGTCTTTCGCACCCTCAAGGCCTGACGTAGGCCCGCACCAGACGGTCCCAGATGCGCTCGGACTGCGGACCGCCGAAACCAGCAGCGGTCAGTTCCTGCAGCCCCTGGGCCTCACTCAGGCGTTGATGACGGCATAGCAGGATCACGGCTCCGGCCAGCCGGCCAAAGCGCAGAGCCTTTGCCAGCGGGGTCACCTCGAAGGAAGGGGCGGCGGCAGACTGCGCCTCCAGTGCTTCCTGCGTGCGATCGGAGAGGCCCCAATTGGCCGCGATGCGTCGGGCCGTGACGGCGGACTGCGTGTCGAGCGCATGCGCGATGACGGCACCACGCGGCTTGCTTCCGGCGCGGTGATAGACGTCGCGCACCACGCGATACACGGCCACCGTACCCAGTCCGTACATCAGCCCCAGCAGGTGCGCGGTGAATGGGTCACAGTCCTGCGCGCGCGCGGCCCAGGCCTCAGCCGCGCTGGCGCTGTACAGCGAATGCTCCCAGGCGATCTCGCCGAAGCTGCCCAGTCCCTGGTCTGATTCTCCAGACAATGGCTTCACCAGTGCTGCGGTGATCAGCGTGCGCAATCCCTGCGTACCCAGCATGGCTGCGGCGCGTTCGATGCTTTCGATGGGACTGCCACTGACGCGGTACAGCGCGCTGTTCGAGGTGCGCAGCAGCTCGCCGGTGAGCTGCGGGTCCTGCGCGATGATGCGCGACAACCCTTTCAGCGAAGCGTCTTCGTCCTCCACGGCTTCCAGCAGCTGCGGCAGCAGCGAGGGGCGGCGCGGCGTGTAGCGCGCTTCGGTGCCAATGAGTGTGAATTCCTGGCCCGCGTTCATCAGCAGCTGCATGGCCGCCGGATCAGGCTTGAACTGCGGGTCGCCGGCATCGCGGTCGTTGAGCGCCAGCGCGTGCAGCATTTTTTCCGGCGAGACATGCCCGGGTTCACGCCCGCTGGTGATCGGGGCAGCGGGCTTTGGCGGCGACTGCGCGGACGTTGCAGCCGCGACCGCGGGCGATGCCGCAGGCGTGGCCTGCACGGAAGGCGGCTTTTCAGCGGGACGAGCCGATCCACGGGTGCGTCCACTGCTCCAGAGGGCCAGAACGATCGCGACGATCACGCCGGTGCCAATGGCAATCCAAATGATGCTGTTCAATTGCTCTCTGCTGGATTCAGCGCGCTGCGAATCTGTTGTTGTACCTGCCGGCGCAGGGCGACGGCATCGATGTCTGCATCTATCTCGCACAGATGCACCAGCCGGGCAAGCACTTCGTTCAGCAACTGTGCGCTGCCACCCTCGGTGCGGGTCAGTGCCAGTTGCGTCATGGCCTGCATCTCATGTAATGCCCGCTGCCGGGCGTAGGCAGAAAACATCTGCGTGGCCAGTTCCGGTGATTCGCGCCAGCTGCGGCCGCCGAACAGTTGCTGCGTGACGTGCTGTCCGGCGCCGTAGCAGTCGAAGCTCGCGCAACCCGGAAATCCCTGTGGAACCAGCTCGGCGTGGATGGCGCAGCGATGGTCTGACTGCAGGTGCCTGCAGGGCTCGGCAGCGGCTTTGTCATAGCCGAAGCCCTGCGTTGCATCGAAGGGCGGGGCCACGCAGCATAGTCCACTGCAGCGTGCGCAATCCGCGCGCAGATGCGCAGGCAGTGCGGGCGCCGCAGCGGCAGGATTCACGGCGTGCCGTTGGTGGCGATGCGTGTTCCTGTCGGGCCCACGCCGGCTTCCTGATACTCCACTTCCCCTTCTTTGGCCCACAGGTAGTGCGGCACATTCGCAGGAGCGACGTAAACGGCGCCTGCCGGTACTTTGACCATCTGCGCTTCATTCACAGTGTTGCCGAAACCTACGTACAGCGTGCCCGACAATACCGTGGAGTAACGCGTATCCGGATGCGTGTGAACCGGTACCCTTCCGCCGGACTTCAGCTTCACGCGCATGGCATACGGCCCCGTTTCGCTTTCCGCACCCAGCAGCCAGGCGCTGCGCAGATCCGGAATGTTCGGCGGTGTGGACCAGGTCGATGTCTCGGGGTGAATCACTTTGACGGCAGGCGCCTCACCGGCGATCACTGCAGCCATGCCGATGAATGCCGCGCAGGCGAGTCGTGCGATGTTGTTCATGGCCCATCATACCTTTGCTGCCGCGTCATCCGCGCTAGACTCACCTCACAACAACGGGGGCATCATGCGCAAACCACATGGAATTTCGATGGCCGGCATTGCAGTGCTGGCAATCTGCACGGCATGGAGCCTCGTAGGCTGTTCCGGCAAGGCGCCGCCGGCAGCCGACACCGCTGTGTCGGCACCCGCTGGTCCGCGCCTGTATGTCATCGACTGCGGCACCATCTCACCGATGGATCCGGCACTGTTCAGTCTCAAGAAGGAAGAGATCAAGGGCGATGTGCATTTCGTTTCTCCCTGCTACCTGATCGTGCATCCCAAGGGCACGCTGGTCTGGGATGTCGGACAGGTGCCCGATGCCAAGATCAAGGAGGACGGCACCGAGGCCGTCGAGCAGGACATTCTCAAGGCCACGCGCCGGCTCAGTACGCAGCTGGTGGCGCTCGGTCACCCCATCGACAGCATCGATTTCGTGGCCATGTCGCATTACCACGCGGACCATACGGCCAATGCCAATGCCTTCGTGAAGTCCACCTGGATCGTGCAGCAGGCCGAGTACGACATGATGTTCAAGGAAGGCGACATCGGCATCCGCTCGCCGGACAGCTACAAGGATCTGAAGGGCGCCAAGCGCATCACGCTGAACAACGCGGATCACGATGTGTTCGGCGACGGCACGGTGATCGTGAAGACAGCGCCCGGGCACACGCCTGGCCACCAGATGCTGTTCCTGAAGCTGGCGCATTTCGGCCCGTTGCTGCTGGCCGGCGATCTGTACCACCTGCCTGAAGAACGCACACTGGATCGCGTGCCCACCTTCGATTTCGACGCGGCGATGACGCGCGCCACGCGCGTGAAGGTGGAGCAGTTCCTGAAGGACTCAGGCGCGCAGATGTGGATCCAGCACGATCCACCTACCTACGCCGCGTTGAAGAAGGCGCCCGAGTTCTACGACTGAACGCGGATCTGGCTCGAGCTCAGGGCTGCGGCTGCGGTAGCGCCGAGGAGTGGTGGTTGACGATCAGCCACTTTCCGCCGCGCTTCTCATAGACGAAGCTGAAGCGCGCCGGGTTGCGCACGGTCTTGCCATCCGGCTGCTGCGACGCTCGCGTGTAGAAGCCGGTGTTGATCGCCACCTTGCCGAACACCTGCACGCGATGCTCTTCCATCGCGATGACGGCATCGCCCAGTCCGGACAGATCCTTGAAGTAGTCACGCACCAGCTCCGGCTTGTCGCGCAGCAGCGGTGATGAGGTGCCGAAGAACACGGCATCGGGTGCGTACAGCGCCACGATGTCTTTGGTGCTTTTGCGGTTGAAGGCGTCAATCCACTTGCCGGTGGCGGCTTCGACATCCGTTTTGTCGCTGGCGAAGGCAGGCACTGCGGCCAGCAGGCAGAACAGGGTACCCAGCAGGGCTTTTGCTGGCGCTGAAGCTACGGTGGTCATGACCTTCCCCTTGGTTGCGGCAGCACTCTAGCCTGCGACAGGCTTGCTCAGGAAGCGGGTGGGACCCGAATCGCCGTACACCACATCGCGAAACCCGAAACGTTCGTACAGATGGCGCGCCGGCGTGTTGTCGTCCTGTACCTCGAGCGTGAGTTTGCAGCAACCCAGCTCACGCGCATGCGACTGCGCGGCGGCCAGCAATGCGCCGCCCACGCCTCTGCCCCGACGCCCTGGCACCACTGCGAGATCATGGATGTTCAGCAATGGCTGCGCCCGGAAAGTGGAGAAACCCACGAAGGCCACGCACACGCCGATGGCATCGGCCCCATCGAAAGCCAGCCACACCCGCGACATCGGATGTGCGCGCAGTCCCGGAATCAGCCGGGCCCGCACCTCCGCGGACAAGGGCTGGCTGCCGCCGCGTGGGTCTGTGGCATAGGAATCAAGTACTGCCACCACGGCGGCTGCGTCCGTTGCTTCGGCCAGGTCGGCCTGTCGTACCTGCAGCGCACTCATGGCAGCGAGAAGCCGCACAGATAGAACGCTTGCCTGGGCGTCTGGCTCGTCAGTGCCGCAGCCCGCTTGCCGGCGCCATCCAGCGCATCTGCGGGAGTGCCGACGAGCAGTCCTGCCACGGCGTTGGCGGCAGCCTCGCGCATCGAGGGCGTGGGCGCATTGTTCTGCGCCACTGTCGCCCAGGCGAAGGATTCGACGGCATCCTTCGCCATGCCAAACATGCCGTTCTGGTAGGCAGCCGACAGCAGCAATTGTGCGCCGGTGTCGCCATCGCGCGCGGCGCTCATGACCCAGGTGCGCGCCTCGGGATCATCGGTGGAGGCCAGCACGGTGCCCAGTGCACCCGCGGCGCCTTTGCATCCCGCCGCTGCGGATTTCTTCAGCAGCGTCTTGGCCTCGTCCTTTTCGCTGCTGACGATCAACGTGGCCAGCAGGAACTGGGCCACCGGATCGCCGTCGGAGGCGATACGCCGCAGATCCGCGAGGAGTGCGGAAACATCCTTCTTCCCCGCCTGCACGCGCGTGGTCTGTGCCATCAGGGCCTGCCGAAGTTCGGCCGACGGCACGGGATTCGTCTGCGCTGCAGGTTCCGCGGCGCTGACTGCGGCGCTGGCCAGGCACGTCATGAGGAAAAGCTTCATTCGAATGATGCGCCCAGGAAGTCTGCAATGGCCTGTATGCCTGCCGGGTTGCGCAGCAATCCGCTGTGGCCCATGCCATCGGTGCAATGTAATTGCGCCCGAGGCATCTGCGCAATCAACGGTTCGCTGTGCGCCAGCGGCACGATATCGTCGTTGCGGTCATGCACGATCAATGTGGGAAGCGGGATGCGCGCTGCATTGGGCAGCGAGACATAATGCGACGGCTCCCGCGCGAACCGGTGCAGGAAGAGCTGCCGCATCCGTTCACGCGTCGGCGCGCGGATGCCCAGCATTGCCTCGAAGGACTCCAGCAGGTAAGGCGCGCCGGAGGGCATGCTGATCAACACTACCCTCTGCAGGGTGGAGGGGACCGGCTTGCTGGCATCTCCCAGACGCACGGCGATGGCCAGTGCTCCCAGCGAATGACCGATCAGCGCGTGCACGGGACCGAGCTTTTCGATGATGGCGTCGAGCGCAGCGATGAACTGCGGCAGGCTCGAAACCCGACCCGGCGAAACGCCATGCCCCGGCGCGTCGAAGGCCAGCACCCGCCAGCCGCGTGCCACCAGCGCGCGCGCCAGCGGTGCAAACCGTGCCGCATGCGAACTCCAGCCGTGCACGATGATGGCGGTGCGCTCGCCGGTGCCCCAATCGTAGACCTGGGCGCGATCGCCGTTGCGGCAATCCACGTGATGCAGCGTTGCGCCTGCCACATCCGGCGCATCACTGGGATCAAGCCGTCGACGCAGCGGCGTCAGGAACAAGCGGAAGGCCACACGCGCCGCGAGGCCGGTGTTGATGGCCTGCAGCACGCGCATCAGCAGCCGCAGATTGCGCAGCTGCCGCGATGAGACATGGGGCAGGCGGCGCGCCGTGGCACTCATCGATTGGTCAGCGTCCTTCCTCGCGTGCGATGGCGCGATAGCCGATGTCGCGCCGTGCCTGTGCGCCGTCGAAGCTCACGGCATCGACGATGGCGTAGGCCTCACGCTGTGCGGCACGCACCGTGGCGCCCAGGCCGACGGCGCAGAACACGCGGCCACCGGAAGTGACCACCTTGCCATCACGGGGCGCAGTGCCCGCATGGAAGAGCTTGCCGGGCAGTGCGCCGAGCTGATCGAGTCCATTGACCACATCGCCCTTGCGCACCTCGTCGGGATAGCCATGTGCGGCAATCACCACGCCAAGCGCGGCGCGCGGATCCCACTCCGCCGTGACCGTATCGAGCTGGCCCGCCAGCGCCGCCTCGCACAGCACGGTGATGTCGGACTTCAGCCGCGACAGCACAGGCTGGGTTTCCGGATCGCCGAAGCGCACGTTGTATTCGATCACCTTGGGCGCGCCGGCCGCGTCGATCATCAGACCTGCATAGAGAAAGCCCACAAAGGGCATGCCGTCTTCGGCCAGACCGCGCACGGTGGGCTCGATCACTTCACGCATGATGCGGGCATGCACGGCGGAGGTGACCACGGGCGCCGGCGAATACGCGCCCATGCCGCCGGTGTTCGGCCCTTCGTCGCCGTCGCGCAGCCGCTTGTGATCCTGACTGCTGGCCATGGGCAGTACATGCACGCCATCGCACATCACGATGAAGCTGGCTTCTTCGCCTTCGAGAAATTCTTCGATGACGATTTCCTCGCCGGCGCTGCCGAAGCGGCCCTGCAGCATGGATTCGGCAGCGGCGACAGCCTCGGCGGGGCTCTCGGCGATGATCACGCCTTTGCCTGCAGCCAGACCTGAGGCCTTCACCACGATGGGCGCCTTCTGCGCCGCCAGCCAGGAGGCGTCAAAGTTCTCGCGCGTGAACTTGCGGTAACCGGCGGTGGGAATGCGATGCCGCACCAGGAATTCCTTGGTGAAGGCCTTTGAGCCCTCGAGCTGTGCGGGCGCCTTGCGTGGCCCGAAGCAGGGCAGGCCGCGCGCGGTGAACAGATCGACGATGCCCGCTACCAGCGGCACCTCGGGCCCGACGATGGTCAGTGCCACACCCTCGCGGGTGGCGAGATCGGCGAGCTGTTCCAGCTGCTCGGCGCCAACCGGCACATTGCGCACCTTGAGCTCGCGCGCCGTGCCGGCATTGCCGGGGGCCACGATCACCTCGGTGACTCGCGGCGACTGCGCGCACTTCCAGGCCAGCGCATGCTCGCGCCCGCCGCTGCCGATGATCAGCACCTTGTAGGGTGAGGCGCTCAATGGCGGAAATGGCGCATGCCGGTGAACAGCATGGCG
>DATNCK010000240.1:0-10839 GCA_035571575.1 Steroidobacteraceae bacterium
ACGGCACCGCTACCCTGCAGTGTCACGGGGCGGTCGCGCAAGGCGTCGGCGGCGTGGAATTCATCGCGAAATGGCGTGAAGCCTCCTCGCGCGAAGCCACGGACTGCCGATACCCCTTCATCCAGCAGCGCCGCAACCAGTGCGTTGCGTGAAGGCGCAGGCGCGGGCGCTGCGAGACTGGCAAGGTCCGCGGCTTCGGCGCCGCCTTCGCGCAGGCGAGCGCGCATGTTACTGCCCAATGCCACGTTCAAGCCGATGCCGATGACCACGTGCACGGGCCCGGCCGACTCGGTGCGCATTTCGATCAGGATGCCGCCGAGTTTGCCCGTCGATGTCACCAGGTCGTTGGGCCACTTGAGCTGCACTCCGTCGATGCCGAGGCGTTGCAATGCACGGCGCGATGCGACGCCAATTGCCAGGCTGAGTGCCCCCATTGCAGAGGGCAGGCCTTCGAAGCACCACGACCAGGACAGACATACCGCGCCAGCGGGCGGCGCCAGCCAGCTGCGACCGCGGCGCCCACGCCCGGCAGACTGGAATTCCGCTGTGAGGAAGTCGAACCTGCCCGGCGGTGGCGCGCCGCGCGCCAGCAGCTGCGAGTTGGTCGAATCCACGCCGCCAGCGCAATCGCCCTGGCGCAGTGAATCCCGGGTTTCGGCGCGCAGCGATGCGCGCACTGAATCTGCATCCAGCGCAGTCGCCGGCAACGCCAGTCGGTAGCCACGATGCGTCACCGCCTCGATGTCCGTCTCCAGGTGACGCAGCTGGCTGATGGCCTTCCAGATGGCGCTGCGCGTGACGCCGAAGTGCTGAGCCAGGTCCGCGCCGGAGACGAACTGGCGCGCGCCGGTCTCAGCCGCACGTCGAGCGGCCAGTTGCTGCAGAACCTGCATGGCCAGCTGCATCAAGGGACGCTTCCGGTGACAACCGGCACTTCGGCCAGCATGCACCGCACGCTGCCGCCGCCCACGGCTTCGATGGTGGGGATGGCGCAGATCACAGGCTGCATGCCGGCCTCTTGCAGACGCTGTTGCTGCGCCTTGTTCAGGCTGTGCGCTGCGGCGGCAGACATGACCAGCTTTCGTCGTCCAGCGCCATCTTCCAGCTCCAGCATGTTGCCGGCGAAGGAATGCAGCTGTTCGCCACTCAGTGGCAACACTTCGCGGCCGCCGCGGCGAAGCCGCGCCTGCAATGCATCGCGTTGCGTCGCGGGAATCCAGGCGAGGCCAGCGCCCGCGATGCGCGCGCCGATCCACAGCACGACATTGGTGTGATACACCGGCGTGCCATCGGGCGTGGCCGCGTCGAAGAGAAAGGGTTCATAGTCCATCAGACGCGACCACTCGCGCATCAGCGACTCGTCGGTGCGCGGCGAGCGACAGGCATAGGCCACGCGCGCTGCATGATCGAGCACCAGGCTGCCCGTGCCCTCGAGAAAGCGCCCGCGCTGCTCCTCTGCGGTGAGATCGATGCGCCGCCGCTCGACGAAACCCAGCTGCGTTTTCGCAGCATCGATCACCGCCTCGCGCCGCTCGGCGCGACGAACCGGGCTGTGCATGGGATACAGCACCACACTGCCATCGGCATGAAAGCTCACCCAGTTGTTGGGGAAGAGGGCATCGGGCTTGGGCGGCTCGGCGCTGTCCGCCGCTACGGCCACGCCGATGTCCGCCGAACGCAGGGTCGCCGCCAATGCCGCGAATTCACGACGCGCGGCAACGGCGACTTCATGCGCCGTTCCGGCCGCGGGGTGCTGAAAGCGGTTGGTCGCCGCAGTTTCGGCATTGAAGCCAAAGGCCGCGGGTTCGACCATGCAGACGTTCGTCAAGCGAAGTGAGCTCATGTGCCTGCCGATTATGAGCGGTCGCCGCCAGGCTTTGACAGCAGCCGGTGCCGTTGTCGTAAGCTCGAATGCAAATCAGGGTGCCTGCTGCAAGGGGCGCCCGACAATGCAGGGGGATTCGTGGCGAAGAAGCAGTCCGCGCAGTCGTTTCGTTTTTACGACAACCGTCAGAAGTATCTGGCCTTCGTCAACACCTGCAATGAGAAGTCCGTGGTGGCTCGCCGTGTGGGCCAGGAACTGGAGTTGGTGAAGCCGACTCCGCCGGCGCTGTATTTCTTCGATGCGGGCATGGGCGATGGCACGGTGTTGTCACGCCTGATGCGTCATGCACACAGCATTCATCCGGCCGTGCCCATGGTGGCTGTGGCTAAGGAGATCAGCCTGGAGGATGTGCGACTCGGGCTGGAAAAAATGCCCGATCGCTTCATGGAGCATCCGGCCACAGTGCTGGTGATCACGAATCTCAATTACGCCGATGCGCCGCGCCTGATGCTGCGCGATACACAGATGGCCGCTGCGCTGAACTGGCAGGAGATCCGCCTCACCGGCGTATCCGCCCATGCCTATGAGGAACAGATCGAGGAGGTCTCCAACACACTCGCCGATGCCTGGTCTACGCACCCCAGCGAGAAGACTGGCAATCCGGTGTACCGCCGGCCTTCGGTGCTGGTGGTGTATCGCGAAGATCACAAGTTCCTGCTGGATGCGGTCATTCCGCGTCCGGGCCGTCCGCCGCCGCACTACGACCTGGTGCTGGCCTCACAGCCGTGGCGCGCACGCATGTCAGCGCAGTTCAAGGCTTCGCGCGTACTGGCGCCGCTGGCGCGCGCGCTGGGTCCAGGCGGGCGCCTGCTGGCCATACAGTCTGCGGGTGGCGATCCTGCGCTGGAGATCATCCAGAAGCTGTGGCCTGGCGAGAATCCTTTCCAGGTGGATCGGCACGCCCTGCTCGCTGCTCTGAAAACAGAGCTGGGCCGTGATGCCCGCGACTTCAATCTGACAGCGCCTCCGGATGAGAAGTCGCTGTTCCGCTACGAGATGCGCACGCTGCCTTCGGAGCTGTCGGATCGCATCGGCACCTCGACGCTGTTTGCCGCATGGAATGCAGCGGCTTATGTGAATCAGATGGAAGACGAGCGGCTCGAGCCGGTAGTGAACAGCGGGGCCTATCTGAAAGCCACGCAGAACGTGCTGCAGAAGCATGGCGGGCTGTGGTTCAACGACGAGGCTTTTGTAGTCTCGCGGCGCAGCTGATCGGCTGTTTTGAAAGGGTGCGCTTTCAGCGCACCTTAGGAAGTGAGTGCGCTTTCAGCGCACTGCGTACGCTTCCATCATCAGCCCGGTGCCGCCACCGGAGACATGCGCCACCACTGCGGAGCGGCGGTGCAGCTTGGTGATGGAACCCAGGTTTATGGCAAATGCCAGTTCCACCTTCTGGCCCTTGCGCAGTCCTAGGCCCGAAGTGCGGATGAAAACGCCTGTGGCGCTGAGATTGACGGCCTTGCACAGGGAGCGGCGACCGTCCGGCATGATGATGTACACGATGGTGCGTGCACGATGTCTGGTGTGTAAGCGCCGTTCCACTTCAACTCTCGATAAGGCCCCCGGAACTGCGTCACATTATGCATGTGATTGGTGCACCGCCAACAGGCTGTGAACTTATTGCAGTACTGTCTCGGCGCTTATTTCGGGGCGGAAGGGAGAATCAGGGAAATCCTGACCGGGCAGTGGTCGGAGAGGCGATAACGTATTGCCTCCAGGTTGCCGTAACCGAAGCGGCGATAGCTGCCTGCAATCATCGCCTTCTGCAGCGTTCGGGCTACCAGCAGATGGTCTATGGCGCGACTGAAGGGCGCGCCCACATAGCAATTGCGGTATGCGACGCCCGCGTCGGCATGCACATAGGGCGCCTCGCCGCCTTCCTCACCGGACAGCATTCGCCAGAACGCGTCTGGCTGGGGTCCACGGTTCGAGCGGTTGAAATCTCCCAGCACGATGAAGCGTGATTGCCGCGCAGTCTGCGCGGCGAGCCATTGGTGCAATGCGCCGGCCTGCCGCGCCAGGATGGAACAGGCAGTGGACGGTGTCGCGAGATCATCATCCGCGCAGCCTGACTTCAGATGCACGGCCAGCAGCTCGATGCGTGCCGGCGAATCTGGCTGCAGTGTGACGATGAGACCGGGGCGCTGCGTTCCGCCCAGGCTCAGCGACTCCACAGGCTGGCCGCAACGATGCGCCAGGCTGCGTCGAACGGCGAAACCCACATGCTGCACGCCCCTGCCCGGCGCGATGCAGATGTCGTAGCCCTTGAACACGCGTTGCGCGATGCTCACGCTTTCCACTTCCTGGAAGGCGAATACATCCGCGCCCACGAGGCGCGCATGCCTGGCCAGTTGCGCGAGGTCGGCACTGTCGCGTGCCTGCTCCAGTGCGACATCGCAGGGCAGTGCCGTGCGATGCCCGGCACGGCAGGCCAGCCGCGCGGCCTGTTCGGTCTCGGGCGTGAGCAGCCACTCCATGTTCCACGTGGCCAGGCGCAAGGGCTCGGCAGCCGGCGCCCGCCGCACACTTGCCGGTCCCGACAAGAGCAGCAGCAGGGCGCCGGTCAGCATGAGAATTCGTCGGCTCACGGACCACAGACTGCAGGCTTTTGAACCACGGGGCAGTGCCTCTATCTGGCGTAAGCTCCGGAATTCGCGCCACCGGCAGGTTTCTTGCAACGGCAGGTCCATGAACGCCGCAGTTTCCGCCTCCGCGCCTTCTGGCATCTCGCAGAACGGCGACATCCGCTATCTCGGCCGGCTGCTGGGGGACGTGATTCGCGCGCATGGCGGCCAGACACTGTTCGACCGCATCGAGGCCATACGAGCGGCCTCTGTGGATCGTCATCGCGGCATCGCTCATGCCGACGTCGATCAATCGCTGCAGTCGCTGGGGCTGGATGAAACACTGTCCTTCGTCCGCGGCTTCATGCTGTTTTCGATGCTGGCGAATCTGGCAGAAGACCGGCAACGTGCCGCTGACGAAGGCGCGCAGGACGTGGCCGGTGTGCTGCAGAGCCTGGCTGCTGACGGCGTGCCGGCGACAGCCGTGGCCGATCTGCTCGATCAGTCGCTGATCGTGCCGGTGCTTACCGCGCATCCCACCGAGGTGATGCGAAAAAGCATGCTCGACCATCGCCGCCGTATCGCTGAGCTGATGAGCCTGCGCGACAGCGGCGCACTCGAGACCCCGCAGGGTGATGTGATCGAGTCCGCCATCGTGCGGCAGATCGCGCTGCTCTGGCAGACGCGGCCGCTGCGCCGCGAACGCATGCAGGTGCGCGATGAAGTGGAAATCGCGCTGTCCTACCTGCGCGACATTTTCCTGCCCGTACTGCCGCAGCTCTATGCGCGCTGGGATCGTCTGCTGCCGCGACGTGCCGCGGGCTTTCTGCGGCTGGGCAGCTGGATTGGCGGTGATCGCGATGGCAACCCCAACGTCAACGCCGAGAGCCTGCGCCATGCGCTGTCAGCGGCGGCGCGCGCACTGTTCGATGGCTATCTGGTGCAGATTCACTCGCTGGGCAAGGAGCTGTCGCTGTCGACCTCTCTGGCTGGTGTCAGCGCTGAAGTGCGGCAACTTGCCGACGCCAGCGGCGACAGCTATGAAGGCCGTGCCGACGAACCGTATCGTCGCGCGCTGCTGAGAATCTATGCGCGACTGGCCGCGACCTACCAGGTGTTGACCGGACAATCCCCGCCGCGCGCATCCATCGTCACGGCGCCGGCTTATGTGACGCCACAGGAATTGCGAACGGATCTGGCGGCGCTGGCGCGCAGCCTCGCCGATCACGGTGCCGGACTGCTGGCCAGCGGCGGCGCCCTCGGTCGGCTGATCCGCCAGGTGGAAACCTGTGGCTTTCACCTTGCGACGGTGGATCTGCGCCAGAACTCCGATGTGCATGCGCGCGTGGTGGCCGAGCTGCTGCTGCGCGCAGGAGTGGCGGCGGACTACGCCAGCCTCGATGAGGAAGCGCGCATTGCACTGTTGCGCAAGGAGCTGGCCAGCCCGCGACTGCTGTGCAGTCCCTATGCGGAGTATTCGGACGAAACCTGCTCGGAACTTGCCATCGTGCGCGAAGCGGCTGCGTCACAGGCGCGCTATGGCGCTGGCTGCATCACCAACTGGATCATTTCCAAGTGCGACAGCGTCTCCGACCTGCTTGAAGTGAATCTGATGCTGAAGGAGGCCGGACTGTATCGGCCGGAAGATCCCGCCGCCGCGGCGCTCATGGTGGTGCCGCTGTTCGAAACCATCGGTGACCTGGAACGCGCGCCCGGCATCATGCAGCGCTGGCTGGCGTTGCCCGAGACTCTTGCGGCCGCGACACAGCGCGGCTACCAGGAAGTCATGGTGGGCTATTCGGACTCGAACAAGGATGGTGGCTATCTCACCTCGGTATGGAGTCTGCAGCAGGCCACACGCGCCCTGAGCGAGGTGTTTCGCGCAGCTGGCACGCAGATGCAGATCTTCCATGGCCGCGGTGGGAGTGTCGGCCGCGGCGGCGGACCTGCATTCGCTGCGATCCGCGCGCAGCCCGCGGGCACCGTGCAGGGCCGCATCCGCATCACCGAGCAGGGTGAGGTGATCGCGGCCAAGTACGGCACGCGCGAGGCGGCAAGCACGAATCTGGAAGCCATCGCCGCCGCGACCTTGCTGGCCTCGCTGTCTCCCGATAGTGGCGACGCCAGCGACCAGCGACGCTTTGCCGAGGCAATGACGCATATCTCAGGGGAGGCCTTCGACAGCTATCGCGCGCTGGTCTATGGCAAAGACGACTTCAGGACTTTCTTCCGCCAGTTCACGCCGCTGCTGGAGATCGCCACGCTGAAGATCGGATCACGCCCTGCGGCGCGCACCAAGTCCGATCGCATCGAGGATCTGCGCGCCATCCCCTGGGTGTTCTCGTGGGCGCAGACGCGTGTGATGCTGCCGGGCTGGTACGGAACAGGCCAGGCGCTGGCCGCATTCGGCGATCGCGGCCTGCTGCGCGAGATGGCCCAGCGGTGGCCCTTCTTCCGCGCCACGCTCGACAACATGGAGATGGTGCTGGCCAAGGGTGATCTGGTGATCGCGCGGCGCTATCTCTCGCTGGTGCAGGATGCGGAACTCGCGCAACGCTACTTCAGCCAGATCGAGGCCGCCTGGCGCGTCACGCACGACTGCCTGCTCGACATCACCGGCCAGTCGCGTCTGCTGGAGAAGAATCCGCAGCTGGACACGTCGATACGGCTGCGTCTGCCCTACATCGAGCCCCTGAATCATCTGCAGGTCGAGCTGATCAAGCGCCATCGCGCGGGCGAGACCGATGAGCGCATCCAGGAAGCCATACAGCTTTCCATCAGTGCCGTGGCTACGGCGTTGCGCAATAGCGGCTGAAACCAACCCTTCAGCTGCAGCGAAGCTGCATCAATACGGAGCGAGCGCGCTCCAGACTGCGCCAGATCGGTGCAGCCAGATGGGCTGAACCCCTCCAGCTGCGACACCGGGATCTGCACGGGACTTGCAGGTACAGCGCATGCATCACACTGCCGCCGTCACACATCTGCCTCGCTCCGGCTCGGCCCCCGACTCGTCCGCGCGCGAGGCCTTCAAACACGCCTTCCTCGACAACCTGTTCTACACGCAGGGCAAATTTCCGGCGCTGGCCACCCAGAACGACTACTACCAGGCACTGGCGCACACCGTGCGCGACTACCTGCTGCAACGCTGGATCAGTACGGCGGCGGCCTACACGCGCAGCGGCTCGCGCACGGTGGCCTACCTGTCCGCGGAATTCCTGATGGGCCCGCACCTGGGCAACAACCTCGTCAATCTCGGCATGCTCGATGAAGTGCGCGCCGCCATCGGCGAGCTGGGCCTGGACTTCGACCAGCTGCTGCAACGTGAGCAGGAGCCGGGCCTGGGCAACGGCGGACTCGGCCGCCTGGCCGCCTGCTTCATCGATTCGCTGGCCACGCTGGAGATTCCGGCTCTTGGTTACGGCATCCGCTATGAGTTCGGCATCTTCCACCAGGAAATCGTCGACGGCTGGCAACAGGAGCGCACCGACAACTGGCTGCGCTTCGGCAATCCCTGGGAGATCGTGCGGCCGGAGTGGGCCGTCGAGGTGAAGCTGCGCGGCTACACCGAACGCTATCGCGACGAGCTCGACCGGTTGCGCGTGCGCTGGGTGCCGCACAAGGAAGTGGTCGGCGTGCCCTACGACACGCCAATCCTTGGCTACCGCAACAACACCGCCAACACGCTGCGGCTCTGGAAGTCGGAGGCGCCGGAGTCCTTCGATTTTTCCACGCACAATCGCGGCGACCACAGCGGTGCGGTGACGCGCAAGGTGGCCTGCGAGAACATCAGCAAGGTGCTGTATCCGAATGACGAGCAGGTGCAGGGCAAGGAACTGCGGCTGGAACAGCAGTATTTCTTCGTCACCTGCTCGCTGCAGGACATGTTCCGCATCCTGAAGACCCAGCATCTGCCGGTGGAGCGTTTCCACGAGAAGTTCGCCGTGCAGCTCAATGACACGCATCCGGCCATCGCGGTGGCCGAGCTGATGCGACTGTTGCTCGATGAACAGGTGCTGCCCTGGGAAGATGCCTGGGACATCGTCACCCGCACGTTTGCCTACACCAATCACACGCTGCTGCCCGAGGCGCTGGAGTGCTGGCCGCTCGATCTGTTCGCGCGCGTGCTGCCGCGGCACCTGGAGATCATCTACGAAATCAACGCGCGCTTCCTCGATCAGGTGCGCATCCGTTTCCTCGGTGACGAGGAAAGGCTGGCGCGGCTGTCACTGATCGACGAGCGCGGTGAGCGCTATGTGCGCATGGCGCATCTGGCCTGCGTGGGCAGCCATGCCATCAACGGCGTGGCGGCGCTGCATTCAGAATTGCTGAAGACCGATGTGCTGCGCGACTTCCACGAGCTGTTCCCGGAGAAGTTCCAGAACAAGACCAATGGCGTGACGCCGCGGCGCTGGATGGTGCTCGCCAATCCGCGGCTGGCACAGCTGATCACATCCAGCATCGGCAACGGCTGGATCACCGACCTCAACGAGCTGCAGAGGCTGGAGCCGCTGGTCAACGACAGCGGTTTCCGCACGGAATGGCGCGCGATCAAGCAGGCCAACAAGGTCGACTTCGCACAGATCGCGCTGGAACGCGCGGGCATCACTGTGGATCCCGCTTCGCTGTTTGACGTGCAGGTCAAGCGCATCCATGAGTACAAGCGCCAGCACCTGAACATCCTGCACGTGATCGCGCTGTATCTGCGGCTGAAGGCCGATCCGGATCTTGCCATGCAGCCGCGCACCTTCGTGTTCGGTGGCAAGGCGGCGCCGGGCTACCGCATGGCCAAGCTCATCATCAAGCTGATCAATGCCGTCGGCGACATCATCAATCGCGATGCCGCCGTGCGCGATCTGCTGAAGGTGGTGTATCTGCCGAACTTCAATGTCAGCAACGGGCAGCGCATCTATCCGGCAGCAGATCTCTCCGAACAGATTTCCACCGCCGGCAAGGAAGCCTCCGGCACCGGCAACATGAAGTTCACCATGAATGGTGCGCTGACCATCGGCACGCTGGATGGTGCGAATGTGGAGATCCGTGAGCAGGTCGGTGCCGAGAATTTCTTCCTGTTCGGTCTCGACACGGACTCGGTGGCGGCATTGTGGGCGCGCGGCTACCGGCCGCAGGATCAACTGCATCAGGACCGGGAGCTGGCCGAGGTGATCGAGCTGATCCGCAGCGGTTTCTTCTCGCGCGGCGACACCGAACTGTTCCGGCCGCTGCTCGACAACCTGCTGTATCACGACCCCTACCTGGTGCTGGCGGACTTCGCCTCCTATCGCGACTGTCAGCAGAAGGTTGACGCAGCCTTCGCGGATCACGATGCCTGGGTGCGCATGTCCATCCTCAATGCGGCACGTTCCGGGCTGTTTTCCTCGGACCGCACCATCCGCGAATACAGTCGCGACATCTGGCAGATCCGGCCCGTGCCGGTGAGACTGCTCACGGAAGAGGAAGTGAAGGTCGGGTTCCTGCAGTAGACGAAGCCCCTGCGGCCCGTCGTATCATCGTTGGATGCTCAACCCGTCCATCGCATCCTCCGGTCTGGGACGCGCGCGCCAACTCGATGCCGAGGGCCGTCACGCAGAGGCGATCGAAGTCCTGAAGGACGCCAGCCGCCAGGGCGACCTTGCGGCCATGTCGGAACTGGGGCACCGCGTGCTGGTGGGGGACCGGGCGCCGAAGTCTCCCAAACACGCACTGGTGTTCCTGCATGAGGCCGCGCAGCGCAACGAACCGCGCGCGCTGGCACGCATCGCCGCGTTGACGGCGGCTGGCGCGTATCTGCAGCAGGACTGGCCGGGTGCGTTGCAGCTGTTGGCGCGTGCGGCGTCAGCCGGAGATGAATCCGCGCGTGGCCAGCTTGCAAGCCTGCAGCCGCCGAATGCGCCGGCAGCGGACTGGTCCGACATGGCGCAGCGCGTACCGCTGGCTTACTGGCTGAATGCCGCGCCCATCGATGCGCTGCATGAGAACGTGCGGCGGGTGCCGGATCTTGCCCCCTTGTCCGTGTGCCGCTGGTTGATTGGGCGCGCGCGTGGCCGGTTGGGTCCCGCAATGGTCTATGACGCCGTGGACCGCAGCAACAAGGTGCACCCCATGCGCACCAACACCATGGCGCTGTTCAGCTACTCCAACTTCGACGTGGTGCAGTTCCTGCTGCAGGCCCGCATGTCCGCGACCTGCGGCTATCCCATGCAGAATTTCGAGGCGCCGATGATGCTGCACTACGATGTGGGTCAGCAGATCACGCCGCATTTCGATTTCATCGATGCCCAGGCTGCGGACTATGCGCAGCAGATCCAGGAGCAGGGGCAGCGCATGGTCACGTTCCTGCTATATCTCAACGATGAGTACGAGGGTGGCGAGACCACTTTCCCCGAGCTGGGC
>DATNCK010000241.1:0-27705 GCA_035571575.1 Steroidobacteraceae bacterium
GGTCAGCAGCCACGGCCTCATCGAATTCACGCGCGGCACGCCGGTGCACGGCCGGCTGCGGCTGCTGGCCATTGTCTCGCCCTGGCTATGGTTCCGTGGCTCTGCGCGAGGCAATCGCGGCGAACGGCTGCGTCTGGCGCTGGAACAGCTGGGCCCGGTGTTCGTGAAATTCGGCCAGGCCATCTCCACGCGCCGCGACCTGCTGCCGCCGGATATCGCCGATGAGCTGGTGAAGCTGCAGGATCAGGTACCGCCATTCCCGGGCGAGCTGGCGCGGCAGCTGGTTGCCGAGGCACTGGAGGCGCCCATCGAGCAGAACTTCCGCCGTTTCGATACCGAGCCGCTGGCCGCCGCGTCGATCGCGCAGGTGCATGCCGCTGAATTGCCCGACGGACGGGAAGTCATCGTCAAGGTGCTGCGCCCCGGCATGCGCGAGATCATCGCGCGCGACATCGAGGTCCTGTACGCGCTGGCGCGCATGCTCGACCGCTATTCGGCCGAGGGCCGCAGGCTGCGGCCGGTCGAAGTGGTGCGCGAATATGAAAAGACCATTCTCGATGAGCTGGACCTGCTGCGCGAGGCGGCCAACGCAGCGCATCTGAAGCGCAACTTCGCCGGCGATCCGAAACTGCACGTGCCCGAGGTGTATTGGGACCTGACGCGCGCGAATGTGATGGTGATGGAGCGCATCCACGGCGTACCCATCGGCGACATCGCGAGGCTGCGTTCGCTGGGTGTGGATTTCCGCAAGCTGGCCGAGAACGGCGTGGCGATATTCTTCACGCAGGTGTTCCGCCACAACTTTTTCCACGCCGACATGCACCCGGGCAACATCTTCGTGCTGGCCGAAAACCCGGCCGAGCCGCGGTATGCCGCCGTGGATTTCGGCATCGTCGGCACGCTGGACCCGCGCGACCAGGAATACCTGGCGCAGAACTTCCTCGCCGTGTTCGATCGCGATTACCGTCGCGTGGCCACGCTGCATGTGGATTCTGGCTGGGTGCCGCATGACATCAGCGTGGCCGAGATGGAAACGGCGATCCGCACCATCTGCGAACCCATCTTCGACAAGCCGCTGAAGGACATATCCTTCGCCGTCGTGCTGCTGCGACTGTTCGAGGCACTGCGTCGCTTCGATGCGCGCATCCAGCCGCAGCTCATATTGCTGCAGAAGACGCTGTTCAACATCGAGGGACTGGGGCGGCAGTTGTACCCTGACCTGGACATCTGGAAGACGGCCAGTCCGATCCTGCGCGATTGGATGCGTGAAAAGCATCACCCGGTGAATGTGATGAAGCGGCTGTGGAAGCAGATGCCCGAGTTGCTGCAGGCGCTGGAAGCCGCGCCGGTAGCGGTACGGCAGCATCTGGTGTCGGCCGCGCAGCCGCGGCCTTCGACCTCCACTTATGCCAGCGACGCCCATCGTCTTCGCAGGGCGCGCACGCGCGGGGCCATGCGCTGCATTGCACCGGCGCTGGTGTTGCTCACGGGAATCATTGCGCTGTCGACGCTGGCCATCCCGGCCTTCCTGGGATGGGTGATCACGACAGTGGGCGCCGTCTGGCTGGCGCGCAGCGCGCTCTACGACTGAGCGCCGTTCCCCATCCTGCGGCAGACATTGCGCAAGGTGCGGGCGAGCTGTTCCGGATCCAGCGGCTTGGTGTAGTGCTCGTCGAAGCCGGCGGCTGTGGCCATGGCGCGATCCTTGGCCTGTCCCCAGCCGGTCACCGCGATCAGAACGGCCTTGCGCCCCCACTCTGTCGCGCGTACGCGCTGCGCCACTTCGTAGCCATCCATGTGGGGCATGCCGATATCGAGCAGCATTACCTCGGGCCTGAACTGTTCAGCGAGTTCGAACGCGGCACGGCCATCGTGCGCCGTGACCACTTCGTGGCCGCCGTCCTCGATCAACACCGACCAGCTGGTGGCGCTGTCCACATTGTCATCGGCAACGAGGATGCGCAGCGACCGTATCCCTTCGCCGGTTTCGGTGACCGTGTCGGCCCGCAGCGTCGCTGTTTCGCGCGCGCGCGGCAGCGTGATCACGAATTCGCTGCCAAACCCCTCACCCTTGCTGGAGGCGCGCACCGTACCGCGGTGCAGCTGCACCAGTCCCCTGACCAGCGTCAGACCGATGCCGAGGCCGCCGTGCCCGTCCGCGGAAGGCCGCCCGTTCTGGAAGAACATGTCAAAGATTCTTTCGAGCGCCTCCGGCGCAATGCCGATCCCGTCATCGCGCACCGCCACCGAGACGACGTCGGAGTCGACTGAAAGCTCGAGCTGGATATGCCCGCCCGCCGGGGTGTACTTCGCCGCATTGTTGAGCAGGTTGGCCACGATCTGGATCAGACGCACGGTGTCCGCCAGCACCGGCGCCGCGGGCCCTGCAATGGCGATACTCAGCGTCTGCTGCTTGGCCTCGATCTGCGGTCGCACCATTTCGGCTGCGGAGTGCACGATCTCGTTCGCATCCACCACGTCGAAATGCAACTGCATGCGGCCGTGCGAGATACGCGACACGTCCAGCAGGTCGTCGAGCAGCCGCGCCATGTGCTCGACCTGGCGCTTCACGGTGTTGCTCGCCATGGTCGAGACATCGTTGCCACGCACCTGACGACCCATCAGATGCGCAGCGGCGGACAATGCGGCCAGCGGATTGCGCAGCTCATGCGCCAGGATGGCGAGGAACTCGTCCTTGCGCCGGTCGGCTTCCTTCAGCGCCGCCTCGACGCGGCCGCGCTCGGAGATCTCGGCCTGCAGCGCGTCGTTGGAGCGCTTCAGCTCCTCGTTGGTGGATTGCAGATCCGCATTCAGCAACTGCAGTTCCTGCGCCTTCTCCACCTGCAGCGTGGCATTGGCCTCCGCCAGCGCCGCGTTGGCTTCGGCGAGAGTCTGATTCAGGCGCTGCAGATCGCGCCGCTTGGTATGCAGTTCGATCAGCACCCATACCTTGCTGCGCAGGATCTCCGGCACCACCGGCACCGACACGTAATCCACGGCGCCGAGCTTGTAGCCCTTCAGGCGATCGAACTCGGTGTCGTGCACGCCGGTGACGAAGATGATGGGGGTGCGCTCAAACCGCGGATGATCGTGGATCATCTCGGCGGTTTCGAAGCCGTCCATTTCGGGCATGCTGACATCGAGCAGGATCAGCGCGAATTCATTGCGCATCAGCTGCTGCAGGGCCTCTGCCCCGGAACGCGCACAGATCAGGTTCTGCCCCAGCGGCTCGAGAATCGACTGGTACGACAGCAGCCGGGCCTGCTGGTCGTCCACCAGTAGGATGTTCACCTTCCCCCCATCATCTTGCATGGGCACTGGCACCTTCAGCGGTGTAGCCACATTCTCACCAGCGAAAGCAGCTGTTCGGTGTTCACTGGTTTGGCCACGTAGTCCGATGCACCGGCTTCAAGGCACTTCTCGCGGTCTCCCTTCATGGCCTTGGCGGTGAGCGCAATGATGGGCAGCATGCGGAATTGCGGCTTGGAGCGGATGCGCCGCATGGTCTCGTAACCGTCCATCTCCGGCATCATCACGTCCATCAGCACCAGCGAGATCTCGCTGTCGGAATCCAGCAGCTTGATGGCATCACCGCCATTGGTGGCACTGACCACTTCCATCTTGCGCCGCTCCAGCACGCTGTTGAGCGCGAAGATGTTGCGCACGTCGTCATCCACCACCAGCACCTTGCGCCCCAGCAGCGGCTCGTCGCTGCGGTGCAGGGTTTCTATCATGCGCTGGCGCGATTCGGACAGATCGCCGATGACGCGATGCAGGAACAGCGAGGTCTCGTCGAGCAGCCGCTCCGGTGACTTCACGCCCTTGAGCACGATGCTCTTGGCTTTCTGGCGCAGCACCGCGTCTTCTTCGTTGGTGAGATCGCGGCCGGTGAATACCACCACGGGCAGATCGCGCAGCTGCGGCAGCTGCTGGATCTCGCTCAACAGTGCGAAGCCTGAGGTATCGGGCAGGGACAGGTCGAGCACCACGCAGTCGAACTTGCCATCGCGCAGGGCCGCCAGTGCCTCGGCACCACTGCCGGCAGTGGTGATGTGCACATCGTCGGCACCCAGCAGTTCCGCAATGCTCATCTGCTCTGCAGGGTTGTCTTCGATGACCAGCAGTTCCCGCACCTTGGTCGAGGCGAAGTCCTTGATGCGATGCAGTGCGGCTGCCAGCTCATCGCTGGTGGCGGGCTTGTTCATGAAGCTGAAGGCGCCGCGCTCGAGGCCGTACTGACGTTCCTCTTCGACAGTCAGGATCTGCACGGGAATGTGGCGGGTCGCGGGATCATTCTTCAGCTGACTCAACACCGTCCAACCCAGCATGTCGGGCAGGAACACGTCGAGCACCACCGCCGTAGGCTGGTGGCGGCGGGCCAGATGCAAGGCATCGGCGCCGGTCTTGGCCACCACCACCTTGAAGCCGCAGTCCCGCGCGAGATTCAGCAGCACCCGGCCATAGTGCGGGTCGTCTTCCACCACCAGCAGCACCAGGTCACCGGGCTCGACACTGGCTGAATCGTCAACGAGCTCCTCGGGCCTGGCCACCGGCAGCGTGATGTTGCGGAAGCGGCCGGGATCGTCGGCAACCACCTGCGATTGCGGTGTGGAACGGAAAGCCGCGCCCAGGTAGGCCAGCGGCAGGTACAGCGTGAACGTGCTGCCGACACCGGGCGCACTGGTGAGGCGCAACTCGCCCCCGAGCAGATGCGCCAGTTCGCGGCTGATCGCAAGACCCAGGCCGGTACCGCCATACTTGCGCGAGGTGCCCGCATCGGCCTGCTGGAAGGCTTCGAAGATGATGCGCTGCTTTTCCTGCGCAATGCCAATGCCGGTATCGGTGACGGCGAACTGGACCACCGCAGGCGCCTGACTGAGGATGGGATGGTCGGCCGACCAGCCCTCGTTCGCCAGTCCCACGCGCAGCGTGACGCTGCCCTGCGCCGTGAACTTGAAGGCATTCGAGAGCAGGTTCTTCAGCACCTGCATGAGGCGCTTCGGATCGGTGGTGATGTGGCGACCCACCTGCGGATCGAAATCCGTGATGAACGCCAGCTTGCGGCCCTCGGCCTCGTGGCGGAAGTTGCGTTCCACGGTCTCGCGCAGATGCGTGAACAGCAGGTCTTCCGAATCCACGGTCACGGTTCCTGATTCGATCTTCGACAGATCGAGGATGTCGCTGATCAGGTTCAGCAGGTCGGTACCGGCGCTGTGGATGGTCTTGGCGAACTCCACCTGGCGCGAACTCAGGTTGTTGTCGGCGTTTTCCGAAAGCTGCTGGCCCAGGATCAGGATGCTGTTCAGCGGCGTGCGCAGCTCGTGCGACATGTTTGCCAGGAATTCCGACTTGTAGCGCGAGGTGAGCGCCAGCTCGCCGGCTTTTTCTTCCAGCGCGCGGCGCGCCAGTTCGATTTCCTGGTTCTTGCGCTCCACTTCGGCGTTCTGCTCTGCCAGCAGTCGCGCCTTGGTGGCGAGCTCTTCGTTGGTCTGCTGCAGCTCGCGCTGCTGCGTCTGCAGTTCGCCCGCGAGTTCCTGCGACTGGTGCAGCAGGCCCTCGGTACGCATCTGGGCTTCGATGGTGTTGAGCACCACGCCGATACTGCCCGTGAGCTGTTCGAGGAAGGCCAGGTGTGGCGCGGTGAATTCATGCAGCGAGGCCAGCTCGAGCACGGCCTTCACCTGGCCCTCGTACAGCACCGGCAGTGCGATCACGCTGCGCGCCCGCGCGGACACCAGCCCACTGCTGACATGCACGGCATCGTCGGGAATGACATCGAGCAGGATGCGGCGTCCGTCGGCAGCGCACTGGCCAACCAGGCCTTCGTTGAGCCGGTAACGGCGCGGTTCGGACTGATCCCGGACGTCGGCATAGCTGGACAGCTGCTTCAGCATCGGACCGTGTTCATGACTGTCCATGACGTAGACGATGCCGTGCTGCGCATTGACCAGCGGGCACAGCTCCGCCAGCAGCATGTTGCCCACGGTCACCAGGTCACGCTGGCCCTGCATCATGCGGCTGAACTTGGCCAGGTTGGTCTTCAGCCAGTCCTGCTCGGTGTTGCGCTCGGTGGTGACCTTGAGCGTGCCGATCATGGCGTTGATGTTGTCCTTGAGCTCGGACACCTCGCCGCGCGCGTTCACCTGGATGGAGCGCGTCAGCTCGCCCTTGGTGACGGCGGTGGCCACTTCGGCAATGGCACGCACCTGAGTGGTGAGATTGGCCGCCAGCAGGTTCACGTTGGCAGTGAGATCCTTCCAGGTACCCGCGGCGCCGGGCACGTTGGCCTGGCCACCGAGCCTGCCTTCCACTCCTACTTCGCGCGCCACGCCGGTCACCTGTTCGGCGAAGGTGGCCAGCGTGTCGGTCATGCTGTTGATGGTTTCGGCCAGCGCCGCCACCTCGCCCTTGGATTCCACCATCAGTCGCTGGCGCAGGTCGCCGTTGGCCACGGCCGTCACCACCTTCACGATGCCGCGCACCTGGTTGGTGAGATTGTTGGCCATGGTGTTGACGTTGTCGGTGAGATCCTTCCACGTGCCCACCACACCGGGCACTTCGGCCTGGCCACCCAGCTTGCCTTCGGTGCCCACCTCGCGCGCCACGCGCGTCACTTCGGCCGCGAAGCTGTTGAGCTGGTCCACCATCGTGTTGATGGTTTCCTTCAGCTGCAGGATCTCGCCCTTCACGTCCACTGTGATCTTGCGTGACAGGTCGCCGCGCGCGATGGCGGTGGATACTTCGGCGATGTTGCGCACCTGGCCGGTGAGGTTCGAGGCCATGGAGTTCACATTGTCGGTGAGATCCTTCCAGTTGCCGGCCACGCCCGGCACGATGGCCTGGCCACCCAGCTTGCCTTCGGTACCTACCTCGCGCGCCACGCGCGTCACTTCGGCCGCGAAGCTGTTGAGCTGGTCCACCATCGTGTTGATGGTTTCCTTCAGCTGCAGAATTTCACCAGCGACGTCCACGGTGATCTTGCGCGACAAGTCGCCGCGCGCGATGGCCGTGGCCACCTCGGCGATGTTGCGCACCTGGCCCGTGAGGTTCGAGGCCATCGAATTCACGTTGTCGGTGAGATCCTTCCAGGTGCCGGCCACGCCCGGCACGATGGCCTGGCCACCGAGCTTGCCTTCGGTACCCACTTCGCGCGCCACGCGCGTCACTTCCGACGCAAACGAACGCAACTGCTCCACCATGGTGTTCATGGTTTCTTTCAGCTGCAGAATTTCACCGGCGACGTCCACGGTGATCTTGCGCGACAAGTCGCCACGCGCGATGGCCGTGGCCACCTCGGCGATGTTGCGCACCTGGCCCGTGAGGTTCGAGGCCATCGAATTCACGTTGTCGGTGAGATCCTTCCAGGTGCCGGCCACGCCGGCCACATTGGCCTGACCGCCGAGCTTGCCTTCGGTGCCTACTTCGCGCGCCACGCGTGTCACTTCGGAAGCGAAGGAACGCAGCTGTTCCACCATGGTGTTCATGGTTTCCTTCAGCTGCTGGATCTCACCGCGCACGTCCACCGTGATCTTGCGCGACAGGTCGCCGCTGGCGATGGCGGTGGCCACCTCGGCGATGTTGCGCACCTGGGCCGTGAGGTTGCCGGCCATGGAGTTCACATTGTCGGTGAGATCCTTCCAGGTGCCGGCCACGCCGGGCACGGTGGCCTGACCGCCCAGCTTGCCTTCGGTGCCTACTTCACGCGCGACGCGCGTCACTTCGGCCGCGAAGCCATTGAGCTGGTCCACCATGGTGTTGATGGTGTTCTTCAGCTCTAGAATCTCACCTTTCACGTCCACCGTGATCTTGCGTGACAGGTCGCCGCGCGCCACAGCGGTGGTCACGTCAGCGATGTTGCGCACCTGGCCGGTGAGGTTGGTGGCCATGGCGTTCACGGAGTCAGTGAGATCCTTCCACGTGCCGCCCACGCCAGGCACCAGCGCCTGACCGCCCAGTTTTCCTTCGGTACCTACTTCGCGCGCCACGCGCGTCACTTCGGAAGCGAAGGATCGCAACTGGTCCACCATCGTATTGATGGCTTCCTTCAGCTGCTGGATTTCACCGCGCACGTCCACCGTGATCTTGCGCGACAGGTCGCCGTTGGCCACGGCAATCGTCACTTCGGAAATATTGCGCACCTGGCCGGTGAGGTTGCCGGCCATGGAGTTCACGTTGTCGGTGAGATCCTTCCAAACACCGCTGACGTCCTTCACCACGGCCTGGCCACCGAGCTTGCCCTCGGTGCCCACCTCGCGCGCCACGCGCGTCACTTCTGCGGAGAAGCCGTTGAGCTGGTCCACCATGGTGTTGATGGTGTTCTTCAGCTCGAGAATCTCGCCCTTCACGTCCACCGTGATCTTGCGCGACAGGTCGCCTCGCGCCACGGCCGTGGTCACTTCCGCGATGTTGCGCACCTGACCGGTGAGGTTGGTCGCCATGGCGTTCACGGAGTCGGTGAGATCCTTCCAGGTGCCGGCCACGCCGGGCACCAGCGCCTGGCCGCCGAGCTTGCCTTCGGTACCCACCTCGCGCGCCACGCGCGTCACTTCCGACGCGAAGGAACGCAGCTGGTCCACCATGGTGTTGATGGCTTCCTTCAGCTGCTGGATTTCACCGCGCACGTTCACCGTGATCTTGCGCGACAGGTCGCCGCTGGCGATGGCGGTGGCCACTTCGGCGATGTTGCGCACCTGGCCGGTGAGGTTGCCGGCCATGGAGTTCACATTGTCGGTGAGATCCTTCCAGGTGCCGGCGGCGCCCGGCACCACGGCCTGGCCGCCCAGCTTGCCTTCGGTGCCCACCTCGCGCGCCACGCGCGTCACTTCGGAGGTGAAACCGCGCATCTGCTCGATCATCGTGTTGACGATGGTGGCGGAACGCAGGAACTCGCCCTTGATGGGGCGGCCTTCGACTTCCAGCCGCATGACCTGAGACAGATCACCCTTGGCCACGCCAGAAATCGTGCGCGTGGCTTCAGCCGTCGGCCACACCAGATCGTCGATCAGGGTGTTGAGCGAGCTCTCCATGGTGCCCCAGGAGCCCGAACGACGCTCCGCGGTAATGCGATGCCGGGTGCGACCATCCTTGCCCACCAGCTGGCCGGCGCGCTCGATTTCACGCGCGAGGCGCTGATTCGTGGCAGCGATATCGTTGACGAGATCCGCCACCTTGCCAGAGAGGCCGGCGCGGTCGCTGGGCAGACGTGCTGAGAAGTCACCATCCCGCAGAGCCTGCAACACACGCAGCAGGCGACGGACGTCGAGTTCATCACCCTCCAGCTTTTGCGGCGAGAGGGTCCGGGACAAGCGTCGGCTTATCCGCTGCGGTGCTTCCATCGAAAACTCCCGATACCAGTGGGCGATGGACCAGTGACCGGTGTGCCTGAGGCGGTCGAGGTACCGCTCTACGGTTGGTCTGGATCACTGTTCCCAGCCCGGATAAAAACCCTGTGGCATCGGCAGAGTAGCCGTCGCAGTTAGAACGGCAGGTCAGACTTTCGCCTTGCCGTTTGTAGGAATGCGCCTACCTGGAGAGGGCTGCGCCGGCACGCCAGCCGAGCCAGGCCAGCGTCGCGGTGGCAAGTGAAATGAAAGCCAGCAGCTTCAAGTCTCCGTGCAGTGTAGGAGCAATCAGACCCATGGCAATGCCGCCCAGGCCGAGCGCTATGAAGGTCTGCACCGAGGCGGCGGCGCCGCGCGCCTGCGGATGCATGTCGATCATCTCCAGTGTGAGCACGGGATAGGTGAGCTGTGCCCCGGAAGCCATGCCGAACAGCAGCACCTGGATCAACAGGATGGGCACCGCACGTGACCACAAATGCGCCACCGTTCCGGTGATTCCGGCCAGACAGAGCAGCGCGAAACCGAAGCGCATCTGCGCCACGCGACTGACGCGGCCGGCGATGCGCCCACCGACCAGCGAGGCCACCATGAAGCCGGCGACCACCGGAATGAAGATGTAGTGAAACTGGGTCTCTTTCAGGTGCCAGCGCTCGAGGATGATGGCCGGCGCCGAGCCGATGTAGATGAACAGCGAAGACATGGCCAGCGCCGCCGAAATGGCCAGCAGCAGGAAGGAAGGCTGCGCGGCAATATGCGAGCAGCTCTTGATCAGCGCCACGGGGTGAAACTCGGTGCGCTTCTCCGGCGGGTGCGTCTCGGGCAGCAGCAGCGCGCAGGTGACCAGCAGCGCTGCGCCGAGCACGAACAGCATGCCGAACACCCAGCGCCATCCCAGCGTCACCTGCACCCAGCCGCCGATCACCGGCGCCACGGCCGGCGCCAGCGAAAACACCAGCATGATGCTGCTCATCAGTTTCTGCGCGCCGGGACCTTCGAACATGTCGCGTACCACGGCGCGCGACACCGTTGGGCCGAGACCGGCGGCGGTGCCCTGCAGCACCCGGCACATGAGCAGCGTGCCGAAGGTTGGCGCCCAGATGCAGCCCAGCGACCCCAGCGTGAACAGCGCGAGGCCGCCGAGCACCACGCGGCGTCGGCCCAGCGCATCGGACAGCGGACCGTGTACCAGCGAGAAGAAGGCAAACGGCAGCAGATAGGCCGTGATGATCTGCTGCACTTCGAAGCGCGTCAGGCCGAAGTGCGTGGCGATGGTCGGCAGGGACGGCAGGAAGGTGTCGATGGACAACGGACTGATCATCGACAGGCTGGCCAGCAGCAGCGTGATGCCGATGGTCGGCGCACCGCGAGCGTTGGCGATCTTCAGTCTCATGCGCGACCCGCTTCCTGCAGCGGGCTCATCGCTCAACCTCGCAGGCGACGCAATAGTGCGGCAGCGGATTCACCCTTTTCCATCGCCTCGATCACAGCCGAGCCGATGACGACTCCGTCCACATGCGGCGCCAGAGCAGCCACCTGTGCATGTTCGCGGATGCCGAAGCCCGCGCACACGGGTACCGATGAGAGCTTCTTCACGTTGTCGAGATAGGTCAGCGTGTCCTGCGACACGCCGCCGTTGCCCACGGAGCGGCCGGTGGTTCCGGTCATTGACACCGCGTACACAAAGCCCTGCGCGCTGCGGCACAGCTGTTCCAGCCTGGCCTGGGGAGTCACCGGCGTCACCATGCGGATCAGCGCCAGTCCATGCGGAGCCAGCGCCCGCTCGAATGCCGCCGCTTCCTCGATGGGCAGATCAGGCACGATGAAGCCGCAGATCCCCGCCGCCGCCGAATCCGCCGCGAGTTTCTCCAGTCCATAGGCCAGCAGCGGATTCAGGTAGCCCATGAACACCAGTTGCGCCTTCAGCTTCGGCATGCCTTTCAGCGTCTCGATGATCCATCGGAGGCTGACGCCCTGCGCCAATGCCGCCAGGCTGGAGCGTTGAATGGTTACCCCATCGGCCATGGGATCGGTGAAGGGAATGCCGATTTCCACCACGTCGGCTTCAGCCGCGATGGCTTCCAGATCGGTGCGGAAGCGTTCCTTCGACGGGAATCCGGCTGTCAGGAAAGCCACTACGGCCACGCGCTCGCGGCGTACGCCGCGGATGGCATCGCTCAGGCGTTGCGCTGGGCTGCCACTCATTTCGCCGCTCCTGCCAGTTTTGCCAGCAAGGTTTTCTGCAGTGTGGGCATGTCCTTGTCGCCGCGTCCGGAAAGCCCGACCAGAACACACTTGCCCGGATTGCGCTTCGCCCAGTCGCGCGCACCGGACAGCGCATGCGCGGATTCTATGGCAGGCAGCAATCCCTCGTAGGTGCTGCACTCTTCCACGCAGGCCAGCGCATCGTCATCGAGCGCCATGATGTATTTCACGCGGCCTATGTCGCCCAGCAGCGCGTGCTCGGGACCCACGCCGGGATAGTCCAGACCCGCCGACACCGAGTGCGTCTCCTGGATCTGGCCATCGGCATCCTGCAGCAACATTGTGTAGGTGCCATGGAGCACACCGGGCCGGCCGGTCGCGAGCGTCGCGGCATTGTCGCCAAGACCGGCGCCACGACCGCCAGCTTCCACGCCGATGATCTCCACGCTGGAATCGCCGAGAAAGGCGTGGAAAGTGCCGATGGCATTGGAGCCGCCGCCCACGCAGGCGATGACGCAATCGGGCAGATGGCCCGTGCGCTCCAGCATCTGCGCGCGCGCTTCCCGACCGATGATGGCCTGCAGTTCTCGCACCAGGTAAGGATAGGGATGCGGTCCCACGGCTGAACCGAGAATGTAGAAAGTGTTGGTCGGATCAGATACCCAGTCGCGAAAGGCCTCATCGATGGCCGCGCGCAGCGTGCGATCGCCCGAGGTCACCGGCACGACAGTCGCACCCATCAGCCGCATGCGGCCCACATTTGGTGCCTGGCGCTCCATGTCCACTTCGCCCATGTACACGGTGCAGGGCAGGCCGAGGCGTGCGCAGGCTGCCGCGGTGGCCACGCCATGCTGGCCGGCGCCGGTCTCCGCGACGATGCGTTTGGCGCCCATGCGCCGCGCCAACAGGGCCTGGCCCAGTGCGTTGTTGATCTTGTGCGCGCCGGTGTGAGCGAGATCCTCGCGCTTGAACCATACCTCGACACCCCAGCGCTTGCTGAGATTGCGCATGGGCGACAGCGCCGTGGGACGGCCCACCCAGTCGCGCAGTTCATCGGCCAGCTCGCGCTGGAAATCCGCGCTCGGCAGGATTTCCTTCACGGCCGCGGTGAGCCGCTGGAAGGCGGGCACCAGTGTTTCAGGGATGTAGCTGCCGCCATACGGTCCGAAGCGACCCTGTGCATCGGGCATCTCACCTGCGAGCAGCTGCTTCAGCAGTGCATCAGACTTCGCCTTGTCCATTGCCGTCACTTCAATGTTCTCCATGCAGCGACGCGAATGCCTTGCGCGCCGCGATTAGAAAAGATGCGATCAGTGCAGGGGACTTGCGACCCGGCGCCTCTTCCACGCCGCTGGACACATCCACGCCGAAGGGATGCACGGCATCAATGGCCGTGGCCACGTTCGCCGGATCCAGTCCGCCGGCGAGAATGAGCGCATGGTCGCGCGCCACATTGCGTGCGGCATTCCAGTCCGCCGGCTTGCCCACGCCACTGCGCGGACCCTCGAACACCATGCGCTGCCCCGCGCGCAGCACCGGCAAGGCTTGCGCGGCGCCATCACCCTCGCCCGCCGCGGAAAATGCATGCGCCGAGCGCAGCACCGGCCAGGTCGCCACCCCAGCCGGCACGTTCATGCCGCGCAGGTCTTCCACATCTGTTTGCAGTACATCTGGCTGGAACTGCGTGAAGATCTGCTGCAGCAGCCGCGCATCGGGATGCTGCGTCACCGCCACACACAGCGCGCGATTGCGCGCCGGGCGCGCCAGCTCTGCGGCCTCTTCCGGTTGCATGCGCCGCACCGAAGGGGCGAACACGAAGCCGATGGCATCGGCACCTGCGGCCAGTGCGGCCTCTACGGCGCGTTGATCGGTGATGCCGCAGATCTTGACGAAGCCACGCGTGTTCATCGTGCTGCGCGCCCGGCAGCAAGCATGTTCCGCAGCAGCGTCGCCGGCTGTGCCGTGGTCATCAGCGCGCTGCCGATCAGCGCCAGCTCGTAGCCGGTGCGCGCCAGCCGCGCCGCATCTTCAGCCGTGGCGACGCCGCTCTCCGCGACACGCGGCACGCCGACGGGCAACAGGGGAAACATCTCTTCCAGACGACCTGGCACTACTTTCAACGTGACCAGATCGCGGCTGTTCACGCCAATCAGCAGTTGCGAACCATCACGTTGCGGTCCTGCGATGAGTTCCTGCGCCACGCGAATGTCAGCCGCATCGAAGGCCTCGATCAGCACGAACAGGCCGAAGTGATGCGCGGCCTTCAGCAGCGCATCCAGCTCCGGCCGCTGCAGCATGCGCACGATCACCAGGATGCCGCCGGCGCCAGCCAGTCGCGCCTCGGCCACCTGGTAGGGATCGACCAGGAAATCCTTGCGCATAGCGGGCACGCGGCCGGATTCGCCCAGTGCCCGCGCAGCCTGCTCCAGGTGATCGAGCGATCCCTCGAAGCGTTCGGGCTCAGTGAGCACCGAAACGGCCGCGGCACCGGCAGCCGCGTAGTCCGTGACGCGCGCACCGATGTCTTCGTCGTCGGCCTCGCGCAGCTGACCTACCGCCGGCGAACGCAGTTTCACTTCGGCGATGACATCGAAACCCTGCGGCGACAGCCACAGCGGTGGCGGCGGCGGACTCGCTTCGGCCCAGCGCCACAACTCGGCGTCGCCGTGCATCTGCCGCGCCAGCCTTACGCGTTCCCGGCTGCTGGTCGCCATGCCGGCGAGGAAATCGCCGCTCATGGAGCACCCGTCTGCGTCGCGGTGGCCACTGAAAGCGTGCGCGAGAACGAAGCGAGCTTTGCCAGCAATGCGCTGGCGCGGCCGTCATCTATCGCGGCGGCCGCCAGCTGCGCAGCTACGCGTGGCGTGGCCGCACGACCTGCGACCTCCAGCGCCAGCGCGGCACTTAGCACGAGTGCATCGCGATGCGCGCCCCGCTCTTCACCGCGCAGCACGCGTGTCAGCGCAGCCGCGTTGTAGGCCGCATCGCCCCCGCGCAGCGCATCCTCGGTGCACAGGGCCATGCCGTAGTCCGCAGGCGAGCGCCGTGATTCATGCACCTGTCCCGGCGTGACATCCAGCAACAGGAAAGGCCCGACTGGAGTCGGCTCATCCCAACCGCCTGCACCATGCACGACGAAGGCACGACGAATCGGCAGGCCTGCCAGCGCCTGCGCCATCAGCCGCGCCGTGGCTTCATTGAAGGCGCCAATCACATGGAACAGCGGCTCAGCGGGATTCGACAGCGGACCCAGGATGTTGAACACGGTGCGAATGCCCAGCGCAGCACGCACCGGTGCGATCGCCCGGGTGGCCGGGTGATAGTGCGGAGCGAACAGAAAGGTGAAGCCCGTGGCCGCGAAGCAGGCGCTGGCCTGGTCCTTGTCGAGCGGCTGTTTCAGCCCCAATGCCTCGAGCACATCGGCACTGCCTGCGCGACTGGATACCGAGCGATTGCCGTGCTTGATCACGGGCAGCCCCGCCGCAGCCGTGAGCAGCGCCGCGCCAGTGGAAATGTTGTAGCTGCCGGATTTGTCGCCGCCGGTGCCGACGATGTCCACCGCCTCCGCGCCTGGCTCGATGCCCGGGCGCAGCGCCAGTGCACGCATGCCCAGGGCAAAGCCCCGCAACTCCTCTGGCGTCACGCCCTTGGCGCGAAATGCAGCCAGCAGCGCACCGGTCATCGCTGGCGGCAGCTGCGCATCGGTAAGTCCCACCAGAAGATCGCGCGCGTCGGCCGTGGACAGTGCCTTGCGGTCGAGCACGGCATCCAGCCAGTCGCGCATCTGTGCGGGATTCGCGCCCATCTAGCCTCCGGCGCTCTCGCGCAGCGGCGAGGTCAGCTTGAGGAAGTTGCCCATCAGTTCCGGGCCCTGCGGGGTCAGCACGCTCTCCGGATGAAACTGCACCCCTTCGATGGTGTAGCGCTTGTGACGCACGCCCATGATTTCGCCCTCGGCCGTGGCAGCACTCACTTCAAGCTCTTCGGGCATGGTCGAGGGCTGTGCGATCAGCGAGTGATAGCGGCCCACTTCGCAGGGCTGCGGCAGGCCGGCGAACAAGGTGCGTCCATCGTGCTTGATGAGGGAGGTCTTGCCGTGCATCAGCCGCGGAGCGCGCACCACATCGCCGCCGAACACCTCGACGATGGACTGATGTCCGAGGCACACACCGAACACGGGCAGCCTGCCGGCGAAGGCGCGAATCATGTCCATCGACACGCCGGCATCGCGCGGCGTGCCGGGGCCCGGTGAAATGCACAGATGCGTGATGTCGAGCTGGCGGGCACGCTCGACGGTGATCTCGTCGTTGCGCGCCACCTGCACTTCGGCGCCCAGCACCAGGAAGGCCTGCACCAGGTTGTAGGTGAAGGAATCGTAGTTGTCGATCAACAGCAGGCGGGGCTGCGCAGTCTTGTCCATCACAGTCCTTCCTGCGCCATCGCGAGCGCGCTGCGCAGCGCGGCGCTCTTGGCGAATACTTCGTCGTGCTCGGATTCAGGGCGGCTGTCGGCAACGATGCCGGCACCGGCCTGGTAGCTGTACTGATCGCCCTCGAACACCAGCGTGCGGATGGTGATGGCCTGATCCATGTCGCCCTGCGCGCCGAAATAGCCGATGGTTCCGCCATACAGGCCGCGATCCACAGGTTCGAGTTCCTCGATGATCTGCATGGCGCGCACCTTCGGCGCACCCACCAGTGTGCCCGCCGGAAATGTCGCGGCGAACAGATCGAAGGCATCGCGTCCGTCAGCCAGCTTGCCGTGCACGCCGCTGACAATGTGCATCACATGGCTGTAGCGCTCGATGGCGCGATACGGATTCACATGCACGGAACCGGCCCTGGCCACGCGTCCCAGGTCATTGCGCGCCAGATCGACCAGCATCACGTGCTCGGCATTTTCCTTCGGATCGGCGAGCAGCCGCTGTTCGTTGGCGACATCGGCGGCGACGTCGGCCATGCGCGGCAAGGTGCCCGCGATGGGACGCAGCTCGGCATGACCCTGATTGAGTTTGACCAGTGCCTCGGGTGATGAACCCACCACCGAGATGCCGCCGAGCTTGCAGTAGTACATGTAGGGCGAGGGATTGATCAGCCGCAGCGCGCGATACACCTGGAAGGGATCGAGGGAATGACGTCCCGCGAAGCGGCACGACAGCACCAGCTGGTACACATCGCCGGCGGCGATGTAATCCTGCGTGCGCCGCACGCCAGCGATGTACTCATCGCGGCCCAGCGACACATCTGCATCGCCGAAGCTGCCGTTCTGACGCGGCAGCGCGATGCCACCGCGCAGCGCTGCGATCACTTCACGCCGCAGCGCCTGACGCTCGCCCTCACTGCCGGAGTGCAGCAGCGCGATGCCGCGCGTCAGATGATCGAACACCAGCAGCGACTGCGGCGCCACATAGTGAAGAATGGGCGCCTCGGGACGACGCTGATGCCGCAGCGGCAGCCGCTCGAAGAAACGCACCACATCGTAGGCGGTGAAACCCACGAGTCCGCCGGCCAGCGGCACGCCCGGCAGCTCCGGCATGGGTCGCGGCGCCAGCGCCAGCGCCTGACGCAGACGCTGCAGCAGCTCATCCCTGGTGGCAGGCACGGCGAAAGTGTTCGAGCCGATGGTCAGCGCACGGGAGTCCATGCGCACTTCCAGTCCTTCGCCGAAGCCGATGAAGGAATAGCGGGCCAGCCGCTCGCCGCCTTCCACGCTCTCCAGCAGGAAGCGCGGCCTGAACGAGGCCAGCTTGGCGAATGCGGACACCGGCGTGTCCAGGTCGCCTGCGATATCAAACGGCGGTTTCAAATCCCCATTCCTTCGATTCTGTTACCTGCAGACAATAAAAAACCCATCACCGGTGTGCCGGAGATGGGTTCTGGTGAAGCCTTGTCGCTGTTATAGCTTGGCGATGACGACCAGTACCCCGCTCCGTCAGGAGAGGGGCCACCACCAGCGCCGGCAGGTGCGGATCGTCAGCATTAAAGCAGTATGGCGAGGCCTTCCGGGCTGCGTCAAGCCAGAAACCCCGCCTGGGCGCTTGGAGTACGCTTGGCACCCTTTATCGGTCAAATCGCAACAAGAAACATGAGCACCGATTACGAAAAACTGGGCGCCTTCTATCTGGGACGGGTGTTCGACGCGGGTAAAAACACGCTCTCCGCGGAACCCTTGTTGTATGACTCGCGCGACCTGACCACCCACGCGGTCTGCGTGGGCATGACCGGCAGCGGCAAGACCGGGCTGTGCCTGTCTCTGCTCGAAGAGGCCGCCATCGATGGCATTCCCGCCATCTGCATCGATCCCAAGGGCGACCTGGGCAACCTGATGCTCACCTTCCCACAGCTCGCGCCAGCGGACTTCGCCGGCTGGGTCGACTCGGGCGAGGCGGCCCGGCGCAATCTGTCGGTGGAGCAATACGCGGCACAGGTGGCGCAGCAATGGAAGGCGGGTCTGGCCGAATGGGATCAGACCCCAGAGCGCATCGCGCGTTTCCGCGCGGCTGCCGATGTGGCCATCTATACCCCCGGCTCCGACTGCGGCCTGCCGCTGTCCATCCTGCAATCGCTGGCACCGCCGCCGGCGGAGTTGCTGGCCGATACCAGCGCCCTTGCCGAACGCATCAGCTCGGTGGTGTCGGGCATGCTGACGCTGCTGGGCCGCGACGCAGATCCCCTGAAGAGTCGCGAACACATCCTGCTGGCGAATCTGCTCGATAACGCGTGGCAGGCGGGGCGCGCAGTGGATCTGGCATCGCTGGTCGCCAGTGTGCAGAAGCCGCCCATCAGCAAACTGGGCGCGCTCGATCTCGAGACCTTCTATCCGGCGAAGGAACGCATGGAACTGGCGCTGGCCATCAACGGCCTGCTGGCCTCGCCTCGCTTTGCCGCATGGACGCGCGGCGAGCCGCTGGACGCACAACGCCTGCTGTACACGCCCGCAGGCAAGCCGCGAATCGCCGTCATCAGCATCGCCCATCTCGACGATGCCGAGCGCATGTTCGTGGTAACGCTGCTGCTGAACGAAGTGGTCGGATGGATGCGGCGGCAGCCGGGTACCTCCTCACTGCGCGCCATTCTCTACATGGATGAGATCTTCGGATTCTTCCCGCCCACGGCAAACCCGCCATCAAAGCCACCCATGCTCACGCTGCTGAAGCAGGCTCGCGCCTTCGGCCTGGGCTGTGTGCTGGCTACGCAGAACCCGGTGGACCTCGACTACAAGGGCCTGGGCAACACCGGCACCTGGCTGATTGGTCGCCTGCAGACCGAACGGGACCGCGACCGCCTGCTCGATGGCCTGACCACGGCACTGGCCGACGGTGGCCCGACCCGGGATACGCTGACCAGACTACTGGGCGCTCTCACACAGCGCGTGTTCCTGCTGCGTAATGTGCATGATGACGCGCCAGTGCTGATGAAGAGCCGCTGGGCCCTGTCTTACCTGCGCGGCCCGCTCACGCCGGCCGAAATCACCCGGCTGATGGCGCCGCGCAAGACAGCAGCGAACAGCGCGCCCGCTTCCGTGCTGCCGCGCGATGCAGCGCCGCAGGCGGCGGCGGCGGCTACCGCCGCGACCACTGCCGCGCGACCGGCGCTTCCGGCTGAAATTGAGGAATGTTTCCTGCCCGTGAAAGGCTCCATCGACCGCATCACCTATCAGCCTCGCGCACTGGGGATGGCGAAGCTGCATTTCATCGACAAGACCCTGGGTCTGGATGAATGGCAGACCGTGGGGTTTGCGGCGCCGCTGTCCGACGATGGCAAGGAGGCTCTGTGGGATGAGGCGGAGAGCTGCGCTGCTGCAGCCACGACGCGCGATGCGGTGAGCGCTGCGGCTTTTGCCGATCTGCCCGCCGGCGCGCAGCGCGCCGCGAATTTCAGCCAGTGGAGCAAGGATCTGGCAACGTGGATGTACCAGAATCAGAAAATGCAGCTCTGGTGCTGCGACGCACTGAAGCTGCTGTCGAAGCCGGGCGAGTCGGAGGGAGATTTCCGCGGCCGCCTGCAGCTGGTGATCCGCGAGCAGCGCGACGCGCAGACTGCCAAGCTGCGCGAAAAATTCGCTCCGCGGCTGGCCACTCTGCAAGCGCAGCTGCAGCGCGCACGCGAGCGAGCCGAGCGCGAACGCGGGCAGCTTTCGCAGCAGAAATTCCAGACTGCCATTTCGGTGGGTGCCACCATCCTCGGCGCCTTCCTCGGGCGCAAGGCCATCTCCATGGGCAGCATTGGACGCGCGACCACGGCGGCGCGCTCGGCCTCACGCATCGGCCGGGAGTCCTCCGATGTGGATCGCGCCGAAGAATCGACGGATCAGATCGAGACGCGGCTGGCGGAGCTGAACAAGGAATGCGAAGCGGCGATTGCCGCACTCGAGTCCTCGCTCGATCCGCAGAGCCTGGCCTTGCAATCGGTGAACGTGGCGCCGCGCAAGACCGACATCGCAGTTGGAAAGGTGCTACTACTGTGGACGCCCTGGCGCACCGGCGCCGATGGCTTTCCCGTGCAGGCCTCGTGAGAAATCCATGCCCTCCTTCGACACGGTATCCGAGCTGGACAGCCACGAAGTCACCAATGGCGTGGACCAGGCCAATCGCGAGCTCTCGCAGCGCTTCGACTTCAAGGGCACGGGCGCCGAGTACAGCCGCGAAGACAAGGAGCCTTTCGTCGTGATCATGAAGGCGCAGGCGGAATTCCAGCTCAAGCAGATGCTGGACATCCTCAAGCTGCGGCTGGCCAAGCGCGGCATCGATGTCGGCTGCATCGAGGTCAAGGATCCGGAGGTGAATCTGGCTGCGGCGCGCCAGAAGGTGATCCTCAAACATGGCATCGACCAGGAGACGGGCAAGAAAGTAGTCAAACTGCTGAAGGAATCGGGGCTGAAGGTGCAGGCGCAGATCCAGGGCGACAAGGTGCGCGTCATCGGCAAGCAGCGCGACGACCTGCAAAGCGCCATGGCCAGGCTGCGCGGCGCCGATGTGGGCGTACCGATCCAGTTCGAGAATTTCCGCGACTGACACGAATGCACAAGCGACTGACCGAGGAAGGGTTCAACCGGCGCTACGTGCTGCTGCCGCTGCTGGCGTCGATCGCGCTGGTCGTGCTGGGATTCTCGGTCACCGAGGCGCGCCGCAGCCAGACCCTAGAGCTGGCCGATCTGCTGCGCGAGCGGCAGGACGTGATACGACTGCTGACGGAGACCACCTCCAAGGCCATGGAGGCCGAGAGCGCGCAGCGCGGGTTTCTGCTCACCGGCGAGGCGAAGTATCTGGCGCCGCTGGAAATGGGACTGGTCGATGCGCGCGCGCGGCTGGACGAGCTGATGCTGCGCTATCAGAAGCTGGCGCCGGAAGAAGTGAAGGTGCTGCAGCAGGTGGTCGAAGATCTTCGCATCAAGGCGCAGGAGATGCGCCAATCCGTGGCGCTGCTCAAGCAAGGCAAGCCGCGTGAGGCCTTGGCGCTGGTGAAGTCCGACCTGGGCCTGTACCAGATGTTTGCGATCAGCACTTCGCTGGAATCACTGCGCGGGCGCGAGCGGGAGCGTGTGCTGGCCGGCCTCAATCAATGGGGCGAGGCCCTGCGGGTCAACACCATCATCAATGTGTGCGGCATGGTGTTCACCATCGGCGTGCTGATCATCCTGGGACTGCTGGTCACGCGCGATATCCGTCGCCGCGAGGGCTTCGCCACCGACCTGGCCGCACAGATCGATGCGCGCACGGCGGAGCTGCGGGATCTGAGCCGCCACATGAGCCGCGTGGCCGAGGCAGAGAAACACGCGCTGGCGCGCGAGCTGCACGATGAACTTGGCGGACTGCTGGTGGCCATGCGCATGGACATTTCGCAGATCCGCAAGCGCCTGGGCCCGATGACGGACCCGGACCTGCAGGCGCGCTGGGAGCGTGTGGAGCAGGCCCTGAGCGCTGGTGTAGAACTGAAGCGCCGCGTCATCGAAGACCTGCGCCCCACCCTGCTGGACAACATGGGATTGTTCACCGCACTGCGCTGGCTGGCCCAGCAGCGCTGCGAACAGGCGAAGCTCTATCTGCGCATGGATGGGCTGGATGAAGACATCGAAGTGCCGCCTGAAACCGCCATCGCGGTGTTCCGCACCACGCAGGAAGCCATTGCCAATGTCGTGAAGCATTCCGGCGCCAGGCGCATCATTCTCACGGCCAAGGTGAACGAGAAGCTCACGGTGACGATTGCCGATGACGGGCACGGCCTGCCGCCGGGCTCCGAAACGAAGGTGGGTTCACATGGACTCAAACAGATGCGCTTCCGGATGGAATCCGTCGGAGGCACGCTGAGCTTCGAATCGAACGAAGTGGGCGGAACGACAGTAGTACTGTCGGCAGCTCTCTAGTTGTGCAGGGTCGGGCTGACCTCATCGCGCACCACGCGCAGCCCCGCGACGATTTCCGGCAGACGTTCAAAGTCCGTCGCCTTGTTCAGAAAGAATTCGACACCGAAGCGCCGCGCACGCTCCTGGTACTGCGGTAGCGCGTAATTGGTCATCACGATGGTGGTTGGCCGCTTTGCACCCGCGGCTTCCAGCACGCCGAAGCCGGTGCCGATTTTCAACTGCAGATCGAGGATGAGCAGATCCACCGGCAGCACCTGCAGGGCCCGGATGGCCGAAGGTTCGTCATCTACCGTGGCAAGCACGCGCACACCCGCATCGAGCAGCAACTCGCGTACCCGCTCAGCGATGCGGGGCGAGTCCTCTACCAGCAGTACGCCCAGCTCAGGTCCTGGGGACTGGGCATCCATCAATTCATGAGCCCGTTGCGCAGGGCGTATGAGGTGATGTCGGCGTTTGATTTGAAGCACATTTTCTCCAATACCCGGGTGCGGTAAGTGCTCACGGTCTTGACGCTCAGCGAAAGCTCTCCGGCAATGTCGGATACCGACTGACCGGCTGCGAGCTTGCAGAAGATCTGGAATTCCCGCTCTGACAGCTCGGAATGCAGCGGCTTGTCGTGATCGGTGTCGAGTTCGGCCACCAGCAGCTCGGCGAGGCTGGCGCTGACATAGCGCTTGCCACTGAGCACCTGGGTGACGGCCTTCATCAACTCTTCGGGCGCGCTGTCCTTCGACAGATAGCCGCTTGCCCCTGCCTTGAGCACATTGACCGCGTACTGCCGCTCGGGAAAGCCGCTCAGCACCAGCACCTTGCAGTCGGGGTAGCCCGCCCGCACATGCTTGAGGATGTCGAGCCCGCCACGGTCCGGCATGTTGATGTCCAGGATCAACAGGTCGAAGCGTCCACCGCGCAGCATGTCCAGCGTCTGCATGCCGCTGGAAGCCTCTGCAATGGAGGCGAACTTTGCGTCTTCCTGCAGGAACTGGCGCAGGCCTGCGCGCACCAGCGCATGGTCGTCAGCAATCAGAATCCGGGTCATTTGGTCTGCCTCCTGCAACACTTCGGCTCGGGACCACCTGAGCCGTGCGGACTATTGTCTGTCAGAACAGACCCGTCGCAACACTTTCCGGGCCGAAAGCCGTGTCGGATCATTCCTACAATCACTGCCGATGCAGCGCCTCCGCTTTGGTGTAACCGGAGGAGACACTGCGTCGACGACGGCGATGCAGTCGTGCGCGCCGCGACTCGTGCTCTGCATGGTCGGTAAGCGCGCCGCGACCCAGCACCTGGCCCCAGCGCCGCGCTGTCGGATGCGTATCGAGCGCCACCTTCAAGGAAGTGAGTATGGGCACGGCCAGAAAGGCGCCACCTACGCCCCAGGCCGCGGCGCCGACAAATATGCCTGCAATCACGATCAGCGGATTCAACAGCAAGCGCCGCCCCAGCAGCTGCGGCGTGATGAATTGCGATTCCAGAATGTGCAACATCAGGAACACTGCAGGCGGCACCAGCACCGCGGCTGAAATGCCTCCGTGCTCAGCCAGACTGCCGGCCAGCAGCACTCCCGCAGTCAGCAATGCACCGACAATGGGGATGAAGTTCATCAGCCCCGCAATGGCCCCGTACGCCGGGGCATCCTTCACATGCAGCAGCATCAACACCGCGCCGGTGACGATGCCGAATACGATGTTGACCGCGGTGACCAGTTGCAGATAGTGCGCGGCCTGCCTGCGGATGGAGCCACAGATACGCAGCCATGCGCGGCGATCCTCTTTGCCACGCACGGCTGCCAGCGCAGCGCGTCCCACCCCCGTGCCGGAGGTGAGAATGAAATAGCTCAGGATGAGTGAGGTGCCGATGGCCACCAGTGAAGAGGTCACGCCGGCGGCCACTGGTGTGAGCACGCCGACCACGGCCTCTTGCTCACTTTGCTTGGACACCACTTCCTGCACCATGGCGGTCTGGCGCGCGGCAGGTTGCGTTGGAGAGGTGGCCAGTTGCGAGATCCAGCGATGCCCATTGCTGACCAGTTCCGGGCCACGCGATGCCAGCTGCATCAGCGGCTGATGCACGGCATAGATGATTCCGGATGCGGTCCCCAGCAGGCCGACCAATACCAGTATCGAGGCCAGGCCACGCGGAACGCCCAGCCGCGCCGCGCGGTTGACTATGGGAAACAGCGCGATCGAGACCAGCACCGCCGCCAGCGCAGGCACGGCGATGGTGCGGCTGAAAATCACCACCGCACTCAGCAGCACAATCACGCAGCTGCGCACCAGCCGTGCCAGTTTGTCGCGCTCCGGAGCGGGCTGGTGAGTTTCTCCCTGGGTGCTCATGAAGACCTACCTCGTGGCGCGATCCATGCGCGCGTCAAGGCAGGGGAGCGATGCAGCCTGCAGTGCCGCCTCCGAGTAATCGTCACGACCTTTCACGCCATAATCGGGCATGTACGCGTGTTCCCAGAGATCCAGAGCGAACACGATGCGATGTCCCGCCGGCACGTAAAGCTCGTGCAGGGCGATCCATACGTTATGCAGATAGTCCCGCTGCTCATCATGAACGGTGACCACCCAGCCTGGGCCTCGCGCCTTGCTCAGCGCCCGCACGCCGGACTTCCAGCGTTCGACCGATCCGAAGTTGTGGCAGGCGGCCCGTTCGAAAGCGCCGCTGCCCTCGTGTGTCACGGGAAGGTACTGCTCGAAAAACAGTTCATGCAGAACCACGCCGTTGAGCTCGAAGGAGAGACGTCGCGCCAGACTTTCGGGCGCAGCCAGATGATCCGCATGAGCGCTTTCAAGCCGGTCACGCTGCGTGATGCTTTCGAGCACCGTGTTCGTCTGATCGATGTAGCCCTTGTACAGGCCCAGGTGCGCCGTAACGCTCGCATTACCCAGCTTGCCAAAGAGAGGAGGCTCAAAGGAGCGCGCCACATACTGGCGAACCGGCGTGGATTCGGGAGGCGTTTCGGGAGCGCCGGCTCTGTGCTGTTGGACGGTGGCCATGCGTGACCTATCGGGCGCGCATTGAGAACAGGGGCCTCAGCAGCTGCATCCAGCCCAGTTGAGCGATGGCTCCACGGCGACGCACCAGCAACATCAAAGCGCTGAGCGCCAGCATCCCCACCTTGCGTTGGCGGGGGTTCAGCAGGAATTGCATCACGGCACTGCGAGGGAACTGACCCGGCGGATTGCGCGAGTCCGGGCCGCGCGGCATCAGCACCTGACGCAATTCCTCGCGGCTGCGTTGCAGGCTCAACGCTGCCGGATGCTCGTTCACAGTGTGCTTTTCCATTGTTGAAACAGCTCCAGATCTTTCTGCAGCTCAGACCTCAGGGCTCCGGAAGAAGGCCCCGCGGAATGCCGGCCCAATGCCCCGCGCAAGGCGCTGACCGCGACGATCAGCAACAGAATTGCGCTTCCGAGCACATAGGCCAGTCGCCACTGGGTATCCCACAGCAACACCAGACCCGAGCCCCAAAGTGCAGCGACACCGGCGATTCCGGTCGCCAGTGCCAGCAGCAGCAACCCGACGCGACGCGTCCAGGCGCTGTGCCATTCGGCTGCGGCCGCGGCACCCAGCTCCACATAGGAAGCTGTATGCCGCGCCAGCAGTCCGATCACTGCCTGCAGGCCCATTTACTTCCTGCGCAGCAACGCACCGACCAGCAGAGCCGCTACAGCCGTCACGCCAATCGCCTTCCAGGGATTCTCGTGCACGTAGTCATCGGTGACTTTCGCCGCCTTGCGCGTGCTGTCGATGGCGATCCGCGCGCCTTCGCGCGTGGCCGCACGGGCGTGGTCGATGGAGGATTCCACTCGATAGCGCAGGCGCGAAATTTCCTTGTCGCCCACGGTCGAAACGCGGCGCAGCAACTCCTCCACATCGTCGAAGAATTTCTGCAGCTGGCTGGCCTTGCGGCTCAGTACGCCTTCGGCCTCGTCGCCCAGATCATTGGTCAAGTCTTCAGCAGTTGTAGCCATGGTCAAACCCTCCTTCTCGATCCAAGTAGAAATGTCACCAGCGCGATGACCAGGAAGATCACGAACAGGATCTTGGCGATTCCGGCAGCACTGGCAGCGATACCGGTGAAGCCAAAGACCGCCGCGATCAGCGCGATCACGAAGAACACGACTGCGTAATGAAGCATGTGGCACCTCCGGGTCGAACCATTCGCCCCGCGTTGATGCAGAGTCGCACCGCACCGTGCGGCTGTCCCGTGGAGCACCGCATGCACTGCATGTAGGAGATTCCCGACGCTTCCGGAGATAGTCAGCGCCGTCCTACGCGAGAAAAGGCTTGCTCTCCAGCGCGTAGTAGACGAAGTCCGCCATGGCGCCGTTCAACGGCCGCTGGCCTTCGAACATGGCGTGGGCGCCAAGCTTTTCCATGGCGCGCCTCGAACGCAGATTGCCTGTGCCCACGTGAAACCAGATGCGCCGCGCCCAGCGGGCCGCATGCCCGATCATCAGCCGCTTCATCTCGAGGTTGGTGGCGCCGCCCCAGTATTCGCGCGCGAGGAAGGTGTAGCCGATCGCCAGCTCGCGCTGCTGCGGCTCCCAGTCGTAATAGCGCGAGGAGCCGATGATGCCGCCCGTGCGCTGATCGATCACCACCAGCGCACTGGCGGAGGCAAGCGAACTGTCGAAGAAGCGTGCGAAGCCCGCTGGCGTGGCGCGGGTCTTGTCGGGATGCTGTTCCCAGATGAGGGCATCGCGCGCCACCTCCCAGAGTGGCTCACGATCCGTGGCCGCCAGCGGCCGCAGCAGCAATGTCTGCCCGCGCAGCACGGGCTGCGAATCGAAATCCTGCGCGTGAACCGGATCGGCGGCCTGCATCGGGACGCTAGAATGCCATGACCCGGGCCCACTGCTGCCCATAAATCCGGATCATCCACCGCATGAGCTCTTCCGCCATCGATTCACTGCTGTCGCGCACCTCACTGGCTGGCTCGTTCATGAAGGCACCTGCGCCCAGTGACGCCGAGCTGCAACAGATACTGGGCGCCGCACAACGCGCGGCCGATCACGGCCGCATTCGCCCCTGGCGTTTCTTCGTGGTGCGACCCGAGCAGTACGAAGCGTTCTACGACCGGCTGGCGGCAGCGGCAACGCGTGTGCAAGGGGATCCGGCGCGCTACGAGATGAATCGCGACAAATACCGGCTGACGGCGCGGGCGCCGTTGCTCATCGTCGCTGCGGCGAAGATCGATACGGCCAACAAAGTTGCGCCCATCGAACAGGCCTTCGCTGCAGCAGGCGCCACGCAGCTGGTTCTCAATGCGGCGCATGCACTGGGCTACAGTGCCTTCCTGTTTTCCGGAGCCGGCGTGTTCGACAGTGAGTTCAAGGCCACTCTCGATCTCGCCCCTTCCGACCACCTGATCGGGTTCATCTGCCTCGGTACGGCGAATGGTCCGGGCAAACCGGGGCCCTCGGCGGAGCAGTCTGTGAAGGACGGACTGGCGCTTACAGTGAAACAATGGAGCCCTTAACGGGCTGAATTGCATCTGTTTAAGCCTGAGATAGACACTCGTCTATATATTGACATTTTGTCAATTTCCGACAGAATGTCAGTGTGAAGGAGCTGACAGAGCGCCGCAGAGAAGAGAAAGACCGCCGCCGCAACGAGATTCTCGATGCGGCGGCGGTCGTCGCAGCCGACTCCGGTTTCGATGCCACCACCATGGATCAGGTGGCCAGGCAGGCACGCCTCTCGCGTGCGCTGATGTACGTGTACTTCGAGGACAAGATCGCGCTGCAGACAGGACTGTGCGAGCGCGCGCTGGAACTGCTGCAGGAAC
>DATNCK010000242.1:0-10046 GCA_035571575.1 Steroidobacteraceae bacterium
GGCGCCATGATCGGCTCGCCGCTGGCGGACAAGTTGATGAAGCATTTCGCAACTGATGTCAGCGCTGGTGTGGCACCGACCATTGCGGTGATGGCCCTGCTGTACCTGGTGGCGATGCTGTTCGGCGCCTTTGGCTACCGCGTTCCGCCTGCCGGCTGGTCGCCCGCCGGATGGGTCGCACCACCGCCGCAGGCCAGTCAGCTGAAGACCGCGCGTCACGTGAACGTGAACCGCGTGTTCGGCATTCCGCAGTTCTGGCTGCTCTGGGCGGTGCTGTGCCTGAATGTCAGCGCTGGCATCGGCGTTGTGGGCATGGCTTCACCCATGCTGCAGGAAGTATTCGGCGGCCGGTTGATCGGCAACGGCGGCGCACTGGCAACGCTGGCTGCCGATCAACGTGCGCAGGTGGCGACCATTGCCGCGGCGTTCGCGGGACTGCTGTCACTGTTCAACATCTTCGGCCGCATCTTCTGGGCGTCGTTCTCGGATGTGATCGGCCGCAAGGCCACCTATTGCGTGTTCTTCCTGCTGGGTCTGGCTCTGTATTCCAGCGCACCCTGGGCTGGTGGCGCCGGACATGTAGCGTTGTTCGTCGCCATCTTCTGCGTGATTCTCACCATGTACGGCGGCGGTTTCGCGACGATTCCGGCCTATCTGGCCGATCTTTTCGGCACGCAGCATGTGGGTGCGATCCATGGTCGCTTGCTCACCGCGTGGTCGGTCGCCGGTGTGCTGGGGCCGGTGGTGGTCAATTACATCCGCGAATACCAGCTGCACCGCGGACTGCCAGCCGATCAGGCGTACAACGCCACCATGTATGTGCTGGCTTCGTTCCTGCTGCTGGGCCTGTTGTGCAATCTGCTGGTGAGGCCAGTGGCCGGGAAGCACTTCATGTCGGACGCTGAACTGGCCGCGGAACGTGCAAAGGCCCATGAAGCCGCGTCCAGTGCGATGACCGGTACATCCGCGACATCATCGCAGGCGCAACCCGCGGTCAGCAGCGCGTTCGCGGTGGCAGTGGCATGGATCGCCGTGGGCCTACCGTTGCTGTGGGGCATATGGACCACGCTGACCAAGGCGCTGCCGCTGTTGCGCATGGGCTGAACAGCGGGGCGGGCGCTACACCAGTTTCTGGATCTTCCGCTTGCGCCACACCAGCCGGTAATAGCTCGTCTGCAGAACCAGCATGGTGACGAAGGTGATGGGGTAGGCCATCCACACGCCATTGACGCCGAAGCCGAGCTTCTGGCTCAGCAGCCAGGCCGCCGGAATCTCCACCAGCAGGATGGCGCTGATCGACAGCAGTGTCGGAATCATCACCGTGCCGCTGGAGCGCATCACGCCTGAGGTGACCGCGGCACACCCGAAGATAAGTGCGCTCCACAGCACGATGTACAGCAGGTTATGCGCAATCGTGGAGGCTTCGGGACCCAGTTTGTACAGGCCCAGCAGCGGTCCTGCGAACACATAGCACAGCAGCAGCAGCGTGCCGGTGATGGCGAAATTGATGAGGATGCCGGTGCGCGTGATGACGCCGAGCTTCTCCGGATGCCCCGCACCGATGGCCTGCGCGCCGAGGATGGATGCCGCGATGGCGATGGACATGGCCGGGAACTGCACATAGCCCAGCACCTGGTTGCCGACGCCGTAGGCCGCCAGCGAGTGTGAACCAAAGCCATTGACCATCGACAGCAGCACGACTTCGGCAATCGACATGATCACCATCTGCATGGCGGTGGGAATGCCGATGCGCAGCACCTGCTTGAGGATGGCTGGATTGATGCGCATGTGACGCATCAGCTCGGCATTCAGGGCCAGCGCGTGGCCCCTGATGCGCATGAAGAACACCAGCCACACCAGCGTGACGGCGAATGAGGCAACGAACCCCACCGCGGCGCTGGTCACACCCATGTGCGGCAGGCCCAGCCAGCCGTTGATCAGCGCGGGCGTGACGATCAGGCCGACAATGGTGGACACGATCAGCGCGAACAGCGGTGTGACCGTGTCGCCCACGCCACGCATGATGGCAGTCAGCAGCAGGAAGGCGAAGAAGCCGGGCATCGCGAACAGGCACACGCGCGCGTAGTGGGTGGCCTCGACCATCACGTCGGGAGGTGTCTGCAGCTTCTCGAGCAGCAAGTGCGCGAAGCTGCCGCCGAACAGCGCCACCACCAGTCCCCCCAGCACGCCTACCGTCAATGTGGTGCCGGCCACGGCGCGCACCTTGTCCGGCTGCTTTGCGCCCCAGGCCTGTCCGATGAGCACCGAGGCGCCGGATCCGAGCCCCATCACGAACGAAATGAAGAAGAACATGATCGGAAAGAACGCGGAGGCGGCCGCCAGCGCCTGGTCGCCGATCATGCGGCCCAGGAAGATGTTGTTCAGCGTGCCGGACAGTGACTGCAGGATGTTTGCCAGCATCATCGGCACCAGGAACATCAGGAAGACCTTCCAGGTGGGGTGCTGGGCATTGAACGCGGGGCGCATGCGACAAGTGCTCCTTCTTTCGCGTTATGATGCCAGTTCGGCCCCAGTGGAGTGGGCCAGTTTGGCCCCACTGTGGGCTGCCTGCAGGCCAGGACTCTCATGCACGACGCCGCGGTCATCCTCGGCCTGATACTCGTCAGCGGTTTGTTTTCCTCGGCGGAGCTGGCATTGGTCTCGGCACGCAAGCCGAGACTGAAGGCGCTGGCGGAGTCCGGGCATCGTGGCGCGAAGGCCGCGCTCGCACTGCTCGACGACCCGACACGGCTGCTGTCCACGGTTCAGACAGGCATCACGCTGGTGGGCATTCTCACCGGCGTCTATACCGGTGCTGCGTATTCCGAAGAGCTCGCAGCGTGGATCACCGCCACCTATCCACCCGCTGCGCCCTACGCCAAGGAAATCGCCTACGCCGCGGTCGTGGTGCTGATGACCTACATCACCCTGGTGGTCGGCGAGCTGGTGCCCAAACGTCTAGCCATGGCACATGCAGACCGCTGGGCTACGCTGGTTGCCATTCCCATGCAGTTCGTCGCGCGCATCGGCTCGCCGCTGGTGTGGCTGCTGCAGTTTTCCACCGAAACCATACTGAAGCTGCTGCCTTCGGCGGGCACCACGCAGTCGTCCGTGACCGACGACGATGTGCGGGCGCTCGCCACGGAAGGCATGCAGACCGGCACGCTGCACCGGCACGAAGCCGAGATGATCGACTCGGTGCTGCGCCTGGCCGATCGCAGCATCGGAGCCATCATGGTGCCGCGCGGCGACATCCTGTGGCTGGATGTGAACGAGCCCGTTGCCACGCTGTGGGACGAGGCGCGCCGCAGCGGACACGCGCGCTTTCTGCTCTGCCGCGGCGAACTCGAACAGCTCATCGGTGTGATCTCGCTGGCCAATCTCGGTGAGGCGCTGCGGCGTGGCGCCATCGATCCGGAATCCGACCTGCAGCCGCCGTTGCATGTGCCCGAGAGCATTTCGATCTTGAAGCTGCTGGAAACCTTCCGTCGTTCCAGTGTGCACCTGGGCGTGGTCACCAATGAGTACGGTGGCATCGAAGGCCTGGTCACGCCGGCCGACATTCTCAAGGCCATTGCCGGCGACATGCCGGAGATGGGCAGTCGCGATGCCGCTGGCGCCACGCAGCGCGATGACGGCAGCTGGCTCATCGATGGCCATCTCTCGATTCACGAAACCGAGCGCTTGCTGGCCCGCAAGGATCTGGCGCGCGGTGACAACTACAACACCATGGCCGGTTTCGTGCTCTGGCACCTGGGACGCATGCCCGTGGCGGGCGAGAAACTGGCGTGGCGTGATCTGTCCATCGAGGTGATCGACATGGACGGGCTGGTTATTGACAAGTTGCTGGTGATGCCACGCGCAGCGCAGGGCCTGCACGCCGGACAGCAGGCGCCGCGCAGCTGAGCGCCTGTCGCGCGCATAGCGGATAATCCCGCCATGAATGCAACCACCTCCCACAGCGGCCTGCCCGGTACCCGGCCGCTGATCACCATCCAGTCCCACATCCTGCAGCAGCAGGCCCGCTATCCCGAAGCCACCGGCGATTTCTCGTGGATACTCTCGGCGCTGTCGATCTCCGCCAAGATGATTTCCGCACAGGTGCGCCGCGCGCGGCTCGAGGATGTGCTCGGCAACGTCGGCGCGCAGAACGTGCAGGGCGAAACCCAGCAGAAGCTCGACGTCATCGCCAACGAAATCCTGCTGCGCAATCTGGCCGGGCGCCAGGGCGTTGCCGTCGTGGCATCGGAGGAAAACGAACAGCCGGTGATCCTGCGCGAGGAGAAAAATAACGGCGAGACGCGCTACTGCGTGATGTTCGATCCGCTCGATGGTTCATCGAATCTCGACATCGCCGGCGGCGTCGGCACCATCTTCAGCATCCTGCGCAAGGATCGGCGCTCGTCGAAAATCGAGGATTCACTGCTGCAGCCTGGGTCGCGACAGGTCGCCGCGGGCTATGTGCTGTACGGTTCTTCCACGGTGATGGTGCTGACCATCGGCAATGGCGTCGACATGTTCGTGCTCGATCACGCCATCGGCGCGTTCATCCGCGTGGCGGAGAACATGAAGATTCCGCCGAAGCAAAAATGCTACTCGCTGAATGAGGGCAACCGGCTGACGCTGCCCGAGGGTTACCAGCGCTATCTGCACTGGGCGCAGGAAAACGGTTACTCCAGCCGCTATGTGGGCGCGATGGTGGCCGACGTGCACCGTATCCTCATCCAGGGCGGCGTGTTCCTGTATCCGCCGACGAAGAAGGCGCCCAAGGGCAAGCTGCGCCTGATGTATGAGGCCAATCCCATGGCCATGCTGGTGGAGCAGGCTGGCGGCAAGGCATTGTCGGCACCGGGTGAGCGCATTCTCGATCAGCGTCCGACCGAGGTGCACCAGCGGACGACAGTGGTGCTGGGAAGCAGCGACGAAGTCGACCAAGTCATGGCACACCTGTAGTTCGTGCGCTTTCATCTTTTATAATCAATAAGTTGCATTGAAACGCGTGCTGGCGGTGCGGGCGGGATTCAGTTATCCTGATTGAGATTGATTCTCATTAAAGCAGGATCCTCGTGACGCCCTTCCCCGACTCTCCTCAGCGCCCGGCCGTGGTGCCCTTGGCCAGCCTGCATGTTGGCGCGCGTGGGGTGGTCGAGGGCGTGGTGGACGACAACTCGACGTTGGGCGAGGAAACCGGCGCCACCATCGTAATGCGGCTGATCGAAATCGGGTTCGTGGCCGGCGAGCGTTTCGAGATCATTGCCGAGGCGCGTCCCAGCGGCGATCCGCTCGCCGTGCGTATCGGCGGCAGCTGCTTTGCACTGCGCCGGCTTGAGGCCGCGGCTGTGCTGGTCAGCCTGCAGCCATGAACGCCGCTCCGCTGCCTTCTCTTTCGGCCCAGGCGGCGCCTCTGCGCATCGCACTGGTCGGAGTGCCCAACTGCGGCAAGACGGCCCTGTTCAACCGCATGACCGGCAGTCGCCAGAAAGTGGCGAACTATGCCGGCGTCACCGTAGAGCGCAAGGAGGGCTGGTGCAGCGATGGTGAGACCGGCCGCGGCTACCGCGTGCTCGATCTTCCCGGCAGTTACAGCCTGGCCGCCACCACGCTGGATGAAGCCATCACCCGTGATGTGGTGATCGGCAGGCTGCGAGGCGAGCCGCCGCCGGATGTGATCATCAATGTCGTCGACGCCACCAACTTGAGGCTGGGCCTGCGGCTGTCGCTCGAGCTGCTGAAGCTCGGCCGGCCGATGATCGTGGCGCTGAACATGAGCGACATCGCGCGTCACCGCGGCATGAATGTTGATCCGCAACGACTGGCCGCGCGCCTGGGTTGCGCTGTGGTGGAAACCATCGCCGTGCAGTCCGGCGGCGAGCGGCAGCTGGTAGCGTCGCTGGCGAATCTGCAGGCCGGCGATGCGGCCCAGTTCCGCAGCTGGACCGCGCCGCCGCGCGCCGAGGTCGAGGCCACGCAGCGCGAGGTGCGCCGCATTCTCGACGACATCGGTTACCGCGAACCGCTGCGCGCCCGCGCACTGGCGCGCATCGACGCCATCGTGATGCATCCGGTAGCCGGGCCGGCATTGCTGGCCGCGCTGCTGTTCCTGATGTTCCAGGCCGTGTTCAGCTGGGCCGTCTGGCCGATGGACCAGATCGATGCGGCAGTCGGTGCGCTGGGCAGTGCTGTGAAGGGTGCACTGCCGGATGGCCCTCTGCGCAGCCTGCTGGTGGATGGCGTGATCGCCGGCCTCGGCAGTGTGCTGGTGTTCCTGCCGCAGATCCTGATCCTGTTCTTTTTCATTCTGGTGCTGGAAGACAGCGGTTATCTGCCGCGCGCGGCGTTCCTGCTCGACCGGCTGATGGGTCGTGTGGGATTGTCAGGACGTGCATTCATTCCGCTGCTGTCCTCCTTCGCCTGCGCCATTCCCGGCATCATGGCGGCACGCACCATTCCCAATGTGCGCGACCGGCTCGCGACCATCCTGCTCGCGCCGCTGATGACCTGTTCGGCACGGCTGCCCGTGTATGCGCTGATCATCGGCGCGTTCATCCCGGCACGCTCCATCGGCATTTTCAACCTGCAGGGGCTGGTGCTGTTCGGGTTGTATGCAGCGGGCGTGATCAGCGCCTTGCTGGTGGCACTGGTGATGAAGCGCTTCACGATGAAGTCCAGCTACCACCCGCTGCTGATGGAGCTGCCCGAATACCGCTGGCCCAACCTTCGCAACCTCGTGATCGGTCTGTGGGAGCGCGCGAAGATCTTTCTTACCCGCGTGGGTACCATCATTCTGGCGCTGATGATCGTGCTGTGGTTCCTCAGCACCTATCCCGTGCCGCCACCGGGGGCAACCGGTCCTGCGATCGAGTACAGCTTCGCCGGCATGCTGGGGCGCCCGCTGCAGGCCATCTTTGCGCCCATCGGATTCAACCTGCAGATCGCCATCGCACTGGTCCCGGGGCTGGCTGCGCGCGAGGTGGCCGTGGGCGCGCTGGGTACCGTGTATGCCCTTTCGGCCAGTGCCGACAATGTGGATGCTGCACTGACGCCACTGCTGAGCGCGAGCTGGAGCCTGCCCACGGCGCTGTCGCTGCTCGCCTGGTATGTATTCGCGCCGCAGTGTCTTTCCACCCTGGCCACCATCAAGCGTGAAACCAACTCCTGGCGTTATCCGCTGATCACGATGGGATACCTGTTCGCGATGGCCTATGTGGCCTCGTTCATCACTTATCATGTGGCGCAGTGGGCGCTGCGGAGCTGAAATCCAGTGATGTGGTTGCAGGACCTGCTGGTCGGAATCATCGTGCTGCTGGCAGCGGTGTTCGCGGCATGGCGCCTGCCGGGCAATGCCACGCGGCTGCGTTATCTGCGCTGGCTGAAACGGCATTCCGGCGAAAAGAACATCGTGCATCGGTGGGCCGGGCAGCGTGAAATGCGCATCCTTGGCACGGTCGGCGGCGCCTGCTCAGGCTGCAGCGCAGAAGGTGATCATCAGCCTGTGCCTTCGAAGCCGCTGCGCAAGTAACAGGCCTGTTACAAGTAGAGAAGCGCCCAGGTCGGGGCTATGCTGCCGGCCATGAATAGAAACAAACTGGTTCGGTTCTCCGGGGCAATGGTGATGCTGGCTGCTGCCCCGCATGTCAACGCGCAGCAGGCGCCCCGCTGCTCGGATCTGTACGACGATGCCCAGCGCCTCGCTTGCTATGACGCCGCCTTCGGCAAGCCGGGGAGACCGGCCACGGCGCCGGCACCGGTCGCGACGCCGCCCGCCAACACGTCGCCTTCCGCGGCGCGTGCGGTGCCGATGGCGCCGGCTGCAGCTGTCACCGCCGTGGCTCCCGCCGCCGCAGGTTCACCGGCCACGGTTCAGCCTGCAGCGCCGAAACCAGACTTGCCAAAGAATGTCTCGGCCGCTGTCCGGGAGCTGGCGCGACGTCCGGATGGTCGCTTCGTCGTCACCATGGACAACGGCCTGGTCTGGTCGCAACTGGAACGTGATACCACTGCCGAAGTCGCCGTCGGCGATACCGTGACGGTTCGTGCGGGAGTGCTGGGCTCGTACATCCTCACCACGCGCGGCGGTGTACGCACCAAGGTGAAGGCCGGCAGGTGAAACCGGCTTTCGCGAGATAAAAAAAGCCCCCGGGTTTTCACCCGGGGGCCTGATCGAGAAGGCGGCTCGAAGCGAGCCGCCCGCCATTTCAGGACAGACGCATCAGAAGTTCGTCCGCACTCCGAGGCGGATGAAGCGACCGATGGCGTTTTCACTCGCGAACGCAGTGTTGTAGTTCGGATAGTAGTACGCGTTGCTGTACGCAGCGGCCGTGTCGAGCGGCGCCTTGATGTTCAGCGCGTTCAACACATCCAGGTACACAGTCGTATCGTCGTTCACCTTGTACTGCGCATTCAGGTCGAAGTTGTAGATGTTGTGCGAGCGGCACTGCACCGGGATGCTGGTGTTGTAGTACGTCGGGGAACCTGCGCCGGCATTGGCCGAGCCTTCGCAGTCGCTGGGGTCGCCGCCGTAATCCACTTCCGCCTGGTTGACGCGGCTGGTGAAGTACAACGTGCCCGTGACGCTCAGCTTCTCCCATGACAGCGTGTTGGCGAAGTTGGCGCGCCACCGGGGCGAGCCCGAGCAGGAGGTGTAGTCGCACGGGCTGAGCGTGCCCGCGTACTTCTCCACCGTGCCGGTCTTGCGCGTGATGTTGTACTTCCTCAGGTAGGACGTATCCAGCTCGGTGCGCCACTTGGTGCCCCCCCAGGGCAGGTCCATCGTGTGCGTGACCGTGAAGTCGATGCCCGAAGCATTCTCCTTGTCGGAGTTGTTGAACGAGCTCGACACATAGCCCAGCAGCGGCAGCGCGTTCGGGAACGCGGTGTCCGCTACTGCCGGCGACACCGTGATGCCCGGAATGTTCACGACGCCATTGTTGAGGTAGTACTGATCGATGGCTTCCTGGCGGTCTTCGCTGGAGAGCTTCGCGATCAGGTCCTTCACTTCGATGTTCCAGTAGTCCAGCGTCATGCTGAAGTTGTCCACCGGCGCGAATACCAGTCCGAAGGTGTAGCTGGTGGACTTCTCCGGATCCAGCGTCGGGTTGCCGGCCGTGGTTTCACCCAGCGTGTAGGGTCCGGTGGCGTAGGCATTGCTCGCGTGAGCGGCGCAGAACGCTGCGTACGCGGCGCAGTTCACCTGCGCGCCCGAGAAGCCGGTCACCGGCAGGCCGAAGGCCTCGTTGAAGCTCGGGATGCGGAACCCTTTGGCGAAGGTGCCACGAATCGCCAGTTGCTCCACCGGCTTGAATTTGAAGCCCGCCTTGGGCGAGAAGTTGTCCTGGCCCGAAGAGTACTTGTCGTAGCGGCCGGACAGATTGACCTCCAGCTGCTTCGCGAACGGCAGGCCGATTTCGAAGAACGGCGACTTCACGTTGCGCGAACCTTCCGCGCCCACGGAATTGACGCCGTAGTAGCGTGTGTAAGGCGCGGCGATGTTGTCCGGATTGGCGCTTTCCCACAGCAGCGACTCATGCCGGTACGAAGCACCGATGAGCGCCTGGGCCGGGCCGCCAGCCAGATCGAACAGGTCACGACTCAGAGTCGCCTGGGCCTGCCAGAGGTTCGAATGCGAATTCGTGACACTGTCCGGTGCGAGGAACTGGCGCGCAGCCTCGCTGTTCGCGCCGGGATTCACGAAGTCGTAGGTGCCCTTGGCGATGGCGGTTGCCACATTCTGCGGAATGGGGTTGCCGGCCTGGACCAGTTCCACCTTGGTCTTCGAGTAGGTGACGTCGGCGCCGTAGTGCCATACATCTGCGAACGTGCCGGTCAGGCCCATTGCGCCACGCATGGCATCGGCGTCGGTGTCCGCCGTGCGGGCACCGTCATAGCGCCACAGAATGCGGGCGTAGCTGCCCGCCGCCGCGAACGGATTGTTCGGGTTCAGCGTGCCGTTGCTCGCACTGCAGCCGGAGCTGATGTTGACGTTGTTGACGATGGTGCCCACGCCCGCGGCGCAGACATAGATCGGCAGCACCACCGGGCTCAGGGTG
>DATNCK010000243.1:0-3826 GCA_035571575.1 Steroidobacteraceae bacterium
AGACCAGCAGCTCCTCGATATGTTTGCCGAACTTGGCGCCGAAGAACGAGGACACCACATTGCCGTAGGAATTGGTGATCACCGACATCATGATCAGGCCGGGCGCGATGTAGGCGATGTAGTCGAAGCCGCCCATGGCGCCGATGCGGCGACCCACCAGGCTGCCGAAGATCACGAAGTACAGCGTGGTCGTGACCGCCGAGGGCACCAGCGTCTGGCCCCAGATGCGGATGATGCGGCCGAACTCGCGGATGATGATGGTGCGGAAGCCGATGGCGCGGATCGTGGACAGTGGCAGCGCCTGGGTACCGGATTGCGTGCTCATGGCGTGCGATTCTCCACCAGGCGCATGAACATCTCCTCGAGCCGGTTGACCTTGTTGCGCATGGAGAGCACATCCACGCCCTGCGCCGTGAGCTGCGCGAAGATGTGGTTCAGGCTCTGCTCCTTGGAGATTTCCACTTCCAGCGTGTGATCATCGACCAGCTTCACGCCGTAGCCTGGCAGCTGCGGCAAGACTGCCACGGGATTGCGCAGCGCCAGCAGAAAGCTCTCTGTCTGCAGCTTGCGCAGCAGATTGCTCATGCGGTCGCGCTCGATGATCCTGCCGCCATCGATGATGGCGATGTTGCGGCAGAGGCTTTCGGCCTCTTCCAGGTAATGCGTGGTCAGAATGATCGTGGTGCCGGCCTGGTTGATCTGCCGCAGGAAATCCCACATCGAACGGCGGATCTCGATGTCCACGCCCGCGGTGGGCTCATCGAGAATCAGCAACCTTGGCTCATGCATCAGCGCACGCGCAATCATCAGCCGGCGCTTCATGCCGCCCGACAGCGCACGCGCCATGGTCTTGCGCTTCTCCCACAGGTGCAGCTGCTTCAGGTATTTCTCGGCCCGCTCGCGCGCCAGGTTGCGCTCCACGCCATAGAACCCCGCCTGGTTCACGACGATGGTCTCGGGCGACTCGAACATGTTGAAGTTGATTTCCTGCGGCACGATGCCGATGCAGGATTTGGCGCGGTCGAGGTCGCGGTCGATGTCATGACCGAACACGCTGACCTGCCCGGCCGTCTTGTTCACCAGCGAGGTGACGATGCCGATCAGCGTGGTTTTGCCGGCGCCATTCGGGCCCAGCATGGCGAAGAAATCGCCCTCCTCCACATCAAGATCGATGCCCTTCAGGGCCTGGACCCCGTTCTTGTAGGTCTTGGTCAGACCCTTGACTGAAAGCGCGTGCATTAGCCGGCTATTCTAAAAGAAAAAGCCCCGCGCAGCTTCGCCACGCGGGGACTTGTCAGGGGAGCACAGGCTCCACCCCTTCGACCGGGCCGGATCGAAGAGGTTGTGAGCGCTACTTCGCCAGCTGGAACAGCGTCGACGGCACCCAGCCCTCGTTGCCGAGCTCGTCAGAGGCCTTCCACCAGATGCCTTCCTTCTCGCCCGAGGGGTACAGCGTCATGCCCGGGTCGAGGTCGCGCACCACCTTGCCCTTCAAATCGGGCTTGTCGTACATCTTGCCAGGCTTGGCCATGGTCACCGACTGCGACACATTGTTGGCCTTGGCATCGGGCTGGATCTGCTTCACGTCGTTGACCAGCTTGATGTACGCGTCGAGATAGGCAGCCGTGACCACCTGGCCGATCTCGGTGTTGGCGTAGCTGCTGGCACCGGCCGCCGCGAAGCCCCCGAAGAAGGCACCGCCACCGGCACCCCAGCCCAGATCGGTCTTCTTCGAATGACCCTGCTGCAGCGACACCTGCTCGGTGGAACGCACATCAGTGAGCGTCAGCACCACATCCGCCGTCTTGCTCTTCAGGCTGATGCCGCCCATCACGGCGCCGGCCACGCCACCGAGCATGCCGCCCAGCAGGCCACCGACATTCTTGCCGCCGGAGTTCGCGTTCTTGTTGACGATGTCGGGGATCAGCACGTAGTCGGCGGCCTTGATCTGGCCCTTGCCCACATTCGAGCCACCACGCAGTTCACCGCCGCCCGCCAGCGCGCGTTCGGCCTGTGCCGCCGCGAGACCCTTGCCGCGATCCACCAGCGTGAAGCAGCCAGACTGCTGCACGAACACCTTGATCAGCGCTTCGGGCGATTCCAGGTTCAGTTGCACCCACCACTTGTTCTCGGGTTCGGTGACCGCCAGCGTGCCGACCTTCTTGTCGCACTTGGGGATTTCCGGCGGCGCCTTCTTGTCGGCAGCCACAGCGGGGCTGCCGACGGCGATACCGATTGCAGTCAACACAGCGGATGCGACCAGGATTCTGGCCTGCTTGAATTGAGCCATCGTACAACTCCCTTTAGAACGGTTCGTTTTCGCAAAGGTAGCACATGCGATAATTCGGCAAAACGTCGATCCTCCGCCCTCACCGGAACCCGCAATGGACAGCGTCCTGCATCTCGCCACCGACCCGGCCGCCTGGTTGGCCCTGATCACCCTGATCGCCATGGAAGTGGTGCTGGGCATCGACAACCTGGTGTTCATCGCCATCCTGACCAACAAACTGCCCGAATCGCACCGCGACAAAGCGCGGCGGCTGGGCATTGCGCTGGCATTGGTGCTGAGGCTGGCACTACTGGGCACCGTGGCACTGATCGTGCGCATGACGGAACCGGTATTTACGCTATTCGGGCATGGGTTTTCTTGGCGCGACCTCATCCTGCTGGCCGGCGGCCTGTTCCTGATCTGGAAGGCCACCAAGGAAATTCACCATAACAGCGACCCGGATGCGGGCGACGACATGTTCGAGCCTGCTCCATCGCGTCTGGGGTTCGGCGCCGCCATCGGGCAGATCATCCTGCTCGACATCGTGTTCTCCATCGACAGCATCGTGACCGCCGTGGGCATGACCGATCACATCCCCATCATGGTGGTGGCCGTGGTCATCACCGTCGGCATCATGCTGTTCGCAGCCGGACCCCTGGCCAATTTCATCAACCGCAATCCGACGCTGGTGATGCTGGCGCTGGGCTTCCTGCTGCTCATCGGCACCACGCTGGTGGCCGATGCCTTCGGTGTGCATGTGCCCAAGGGTTACATCTACAGCGCCATGGCGTTCTCGGTACTGGTCGAGCTGCTGAATATGCAGGCACGGCGCGCGCGGCACAAACGCAAGGAAGCGAAGGCGGCGGAGAAGACGGGTTGAGTCGCTTCCTGCCTGATCCTTTCATTCTGGCGCTGCTGGGAACGGTAGCTCTGGCCACACTGCTGCCGGCCGATGGCGCGGCTGCCACGCAGGTGGGGTATGTAGCAACAGCCGCCGTCGTGCTGCTGTTTTTCCTGCATGGCGTACGACTGCCGCGTGAAAACCTCGTGGCCGCGCTGGTGCACTGGCGGCTGCACCTGGTGATCCTCGTCACCACTTTTGTGCTGTTCCCTCTGTTCGGAGCAGCGCTGGCCCGGCTGTTCCCGGGCCTGTTGCCTGCGGGACTGTGGGCGGGCGTGCTGTTTCTCTGCGCGCTGCCTTCCACCGTGCAGACCTCCATCGCGTACACCTCCATGGCCAAGGGCAATGTCGCGGCCAGCGTGGCGTCGGCTGCGGCCTCTAACCTGCTGGGTATTGCCCTGACTCCATTGATCGCAGGGCTGCTGCTGCATACCCAGGGCGGGGCCGTGCCGCTGTCGGGCATCTGGAAGGTGGTGCTGCAGTTGCTGCTGCCATTCGTCGTGGGTCACCTGCTGCGGCCCTGGCTGGGGGATTGGGCCGCGCGGCAACGCAAGCTGCTCACCTATTCCGATCGACTGACCATTCTGCTGTCGGTGTACAGCGCATTTTCCGCGGCAGTCATCGCAGGCATCTGGTCCAAGGTTCCGGTGTTGACG